>CAZKJO010000001.1:0-7907 GCA_964553105.1 uncultured Weeksellaceae bacterium
GAAATAAAAATAGCCACCTCAAATGAGGTGGCTATTCTATGTATTATTTATAACTTATAACTATCCGAAGTCATCGAATCTCACGTTTTCTGGTGGAACTCCGAAGTCTTCTGTCATTTTCTCAACAGCTTGATTCATTAATGGTGGTCCACAGAAATAGAATTCAACATCCTCTGGTGTTTCATGATACTGTAAGTAGTTATCGATTAAGGCTTGGTGAACGAATCCAACAAAACCATCTCCTTCTGTATCATTTATATCCTTCATTACTTTCCAATTATCTTCCTCTAATGGTTCTGAAAGTACCATATAGAATTTGAAGTTTGGAAATTCTTTCTCCAATTGTCTGAAGTAGTGAATATAGAACAACTCAGCTCGGGAACGTCCTCCGTACCAATATGAAACCTTTCTGTTAGTCTTTAACGTATGGAATAATTGGAACAAATGTGATCTCATCGGTGCCATACCAGCTCCACCTCCAATATAAATCATTTCTGAATCTGAATCTTCGTTGATAAAGAACTCACCAAATGGACCAGAGATAACACAGTCATCACCTTCTTTTAAGTTAAAGATATAAGATGATGCAATACCTGGGTTCACATCCATCCATTTATTATTCTTTCTATCCCATGGTGGAGTAGCAATACGAACGTTCAACATAATCTCACGTCCTTCTGCAGGATATGAAGCCATAGAATATGCTCTTTCTACTACTTCATCATTTTTCATTACCAATGGCCATAAACCAAATTTATCCCATTCTGCACGGAATTTATCTGGTTCACCTGGGTGATCAGTAGGGTGAGCAGTAATATCCATATTTTCAAATTTGATTTCACATTTAGGAACCTCAATTTGAATATATCCACCTGCTTTGTAGTTCATATCTTCTGGAATCTCTACAACGAATTCCTTAATAAATGATGCTACGTTATAATTTCGAACGACCTTAGCGTTGAATTTCTTAATCCCAAAAATTTCTTCTGGAATTCTAATTTTCATGTCTTGCTTAACCTTCACCTGACAAGATAAACGAGCACCATTTTTCAATTCGGCTCTTGTAAAGTGAGGTGTTTCAGTAGGTAGAGCCTCTCCTCCACCTTCGTCCACATGACATTCACACTGAATACAAGTTCCACCTCCACCACAAGCAGATGGTAAGAAAATGTTTTGTCCACTTAAGGTTGTCAAAAGAGTATCTCCAGAGCCTACAGTTAGTGTTTTCTCGTCATTAATGGTAATTTGAACAGGTCCAGAAGGTGCCAATTTCTGTTTGGTAAATAATAAAATAGATACCAAAAAAAGCACCAATACTAAAAATGCAATAACGGCTGCGGTTACAGTTAGTCCAACGGATGCTGCAAGTATTGTCATATTAATTGTTTTTTTCGATTAAGGAAGATTCAGCTTGATTGATCATAGCCGTATTCACTTCTTCTTTGTTATTTTCTTGAATTGGATCTACCTGGGTAGTTTCTTCTTTCACCTCTTTTTTCTCACCATCGCTTGTCAGCATTCCTCCAAAACTCATGAAGCCAATTGCCATAAGTCCGGTAATGATGAAGGTAATTCCTAAGCCTCTCAATGGAGCTGGTACGTTTGAATATCTAATTTTCTCACGAATAGCTGCAATAGATAAAATTGCTAAAAAGAATCCAAATCCAGATGATGCACCATAGTTTAACGCTAAATCTATAGAAGCAATATCTCTAGATTGCATAAATAGTGATCCTCCTAAAATTGCACAGTTTACAGCAATCAATGGTAAGAAAATACCTAATGAATTATATAAAGCTGGTGCAAATTTCTCTACAATGATTTCCACCAATTGCACCATCGTAGCAATGGTTGCAATAAATAAGATAAACGAAAGGAAACCAAGGTTGATATCCGCAAACTCAGGCCCTAACCATGCTAATGCTCCGTCTCTTAATATATACTGATCTAATAGCCAGTTTAGAGGAACTGTAATTGCCATTACGAAAATTACGGCTGCTCCTAAACCAACTGCTGTTGATACTTTTTTGGATACGGCCAAATATGAACACATTCCAAGGAACGTGGCAAAGACCATATTGTTTATAAAAACAGATTTAAAAAATAATTCTATATGTTCCATAATTCGGTTTTCAGTAGTTTGAATAGGGTTGCGAACAACTTTATATTTTTTGACTACTTTTTTAAATTTAATTTAATGCAAAACAATGAATGGCTCTAAAAGCCTTTTTCACTTATTAAGCTTCTTCTATTAATTCAGGGTTTCTAGAACGTTGTACCCAAATAATGATACCTACGGTGATTAGTGCCATTGGCGCTAACAACATAAATCCATTATTTTCATATCCAATGGCATATAAACCTGTTTTTGCAATTGGATCTCCTAAAACTTGATACCCCAATAAAGTTCCTGATCCTAATAATTCTCTAAAGAACCCAACTATAATCAAGATAACTGCATAACCTGCTGCGTTTCCAATACCATCTAAAAAGGAATCAAATGGACCGTTTGCTAGTGCAAATGCCTCAAAACGTCCCATAATAATACAGTTGGTAATAATAAGTCCAATAAATACAGACAACTGCTTACTCAACTCAAAGGCAAAGGCTTTGAGGACTTGGTCAACAATAATTACCAAAGCAGCAACAACTACTAATTGAACAATAATTCTAATTTTAGAAGGAATAATGTTTCTCATTAAAGAGATAACAACGTTACCAGCTCCCATTACAAACATTACAGAGATTGCCATTACAATAGAAGGCATCAATTGAGCTGTAACCGCCAATGCAGAACAAATACCGAGTACCTGAATAGTAATTGGGTTGTTATCAGCCAAAGGGTCTGTTAATAAAGCTCTATGTTTTTTATTTAAAAATTCCATTTTAATTATTCTCTTTAGATAATTTTAATAAATAAGGTCCATACATATCAAGTGTAGCACTAATCATCGCTGCAACACCATCTCCTGTAATTGTTGATCCAGCAATAGCATCTACGGCATGATCTTCTTTTCTTTCGTTTAATGGGTCCATATTTCCTTTGGCAACTTTAATACCTTGGAAATTATTGTTATTATCAACTAACTTCTCTCCATGGAAGTCATCCATAAAGAAACGTTCTCTAATATTAGCACCCAAACCTGGAGTTTCTCCGGCGTGATCAAATACAACACCTTCAACACTCATATCTTTATTGATAGCCATATATCCCCAAATTGCATCCCATAGTCCATTCCCTCTCATAGGAACGATGAAGTATTCATTTCCATCTTTCTCTCCAACAAATAAAGGAAGTCTTCTTTGGTAGTCAGGGTTTTTGGATAAGTCACCTTCTTTTTTAACATCAATAAGGTAGGCCTCGTCGTCTTCTGTCATTTCTTCACCCTGAAATACATATTGCTTTTTGATTAATTCATCAAATTTTGCTTGTACTTCTTCGGTAGGAATAAATTGCACACTACCCGTACCTGAATATGGGTTTTCATTATTATTCACACCCATTGCATAAAGAATGTTTTGCTGGGTCTCAAACTTTTCGTTTGTTTTAATTCTATCGCTTAATGTTGCAGCAATAAAAGCTAAAATTGCCCCTACCACAACCACCATAACAATTGCAAAAATTATGGTATAGCTATTCTTATCTGTTCTTTTCTCCTCCATAATTATGCACTCTTAACTTTTAAACGTTTCAATCTCTTGTTCATATTTCCTTGCAAAACATAGTAATCAATGGTTGGCGCGAATACGTTCATTAATAAAATCGCTAACATTACGCCTTCTGGGTAAGCAGGGTTGAAAACGCGAATCATTACCGAAATAAATCCAATAAAGAATCCATACCACCATTGTCCTTTTAAGGTCTGTGTTCCAGTTACTGGGTCAGTTGCCATATAAACAATACCAAATGCCAATCCTCCAATTAATAAATGCTGCCAGAACTCTAAGTTCATTAAACCATAGAAGGTATTGGTAGGTGTAATCCAGCCCATTTCAGTTACTCCATTAAAGATAAGTCCCATAACTAAAGCTCCTACTACAGCAGATAGCATGATTCTCCAGCTCGCTACTTTAGTAAACAATAGGAATAGACCCATTATTAAAATTATGATAGTAGATGTTTCACCAACAGAACCGGGAATGAATCCCATAAATTGCTCCCAAACTGAGTAAGTAACTTGATGTCCTTGAGCTAATTCACCCAAAACAGTTTCACCTGAAATAGCATCTAATTTTGAGCCTTCCGCGATAGCGTTACTTCTCTCTACGGCTCCTGTCACCCATACCTTATCTCCTGACATCCAAGTTGGATAGGAGAAGAACAAAAATGCTCTAATCGTTAAAGCTGGGTTTAAGATATTCATACCTGTTCCACCAAAAACTTCTTTTCCGATAACCACCCCAAATGCAACCGCAACAGCTAACATCCATAATGGAATATCTACAGGAACAATTAAAGGAACTAACATACCTGTAACTAAGTAACCTTCTTCTACCTCGTGACCTTTGATGGCAGCAAAAATAAATTCAATCCCTAAACCAACTCCATAGGATATTAAAACCAATGGCAATACCTTCACTAATCCTAATGAAAAGTTATCTAGGTTCCAAAATGAAGTATCAAAGAAACTTGTCACTCTTTCTACCTCACCTGTCTCTAAATAATGTTGGTAACCTGTGTTGAACATTCCGAAAATTAAACATGGTACCAAAGCCATGATAACAGTGTTCATTACTCTTTTTAGATCGGAAGCATCGTGTACATGTGCACCACTATTACCTGCTACATGATCTGGAGCATACAAGAAAGTATGAAAGGCATTAAAAACTGGTGAGAACTTAGTGCCTTTATATTTCTCTCTTAAATTATGTAATTGTTTTTTCAAAACTAATTTTTTTAATTATTAACCAACTTCACGAATCATTTCGTCTAATCCTTCACGAATAATCTTCTGATGCGGAAGTTTAGAAACACAAATAAATTCAGTTACCGCAAAATCTTCTGGAGCTACTTCGTAAATTCCTAATTTTTCCATCTCATCGATGTCTTTGTATAAACAAGACTTCATTAAAGCAACTGGATAAATATCCAATGGGAACACCTCTTCGTAGATTCCATTTAATACAAATGCTCTTTCCTCACCATTGTTATTGGTCGTAAGATTGTATTTCTTGTTTGGTGTTAAGAATGAGAACATCATAGCTCTCAATACACTAAACTTATTTGGCTGTGGTTTGTTCCAACCGAAGAAATCATAATCATCCCCTTCTTCTAAAACTGTGATTTGATTGGTATAAAAACCTAAGTAATCATCCATTGCAGACTTAGTACCTGACAGAGGATGCCCTTCTATAATTCGATTGTTATCTCCCTTAATTTCTACGCCACTCAAAACATCAGAAATCTTAGCTCCTATACTGGTCTTAAGATAACCTGGATTTTTAACTTGTGAACCGTTTACAGCCACCAATCTCTCTGGATTGAATACGCCTGTAGTTAGAAATTCACCGATAGTAACAAGATCTTCAGGCATTACGACCCAAATTAACTCTCCTTTGTTAATAGGATCAACTTGTGCAATATGCGTACTCACATTCCCAACAGGATGTGGTCCTTTTGCATTGTGCAATGTAATTCCATTAAGCTCTCTAAAGACAGAATCCTTGTTATCGGCTGCTAAAGTAACGTGTACTTCTCCTGGCGTTAATTTCTTCAAAGCATCGATTCCTGCCTGCAAAAAATTCTCTTTACCTTTCACCAACATATCAACTTCAGCCGCAATAGGCGCAGAGTTGTATGCCGAGATAAAAATAGCTTTTGGCGTCGTATCAGGATTAGCTACCACATCATATGGACGTTGCTTGATGAATGGCCAACAACCAGCTTTACAAAGTAATTGTTTAAACTCTTCTTCAGAAGCATTGCTCCAACCCGATACATCATGCTCTAAACGGCTATGCTGTGAATCTGATTCAATGACAATTGCTAAAATCTTTCTTTTATCGCCTCGTTTGACTTCTTTCACGGTTCCACTCACGGGTGATGGGATTAGGATTCTCTCATCACGTTTAGCATGGTAAACTGCCTCACCTGCTTTAACGTAATCTCCTTCTCTCTTAATCAAACGTGGTATAACTCCGTGTAAATCATCTGGTACAAGGCCATACTCTGTTGAAGTTTTGGCATCTGATATAACTCGCTCGGCAGCGCCGACTAGTTTAACATCTAAGCCTTTACGAATTCGTATGTCTTTGGACATGATAAATAGGGACTTTTATTAATTGTGCAAAATTAAGAACTATGTGTACAATCTACAAGTATTTTAAACTTTATTATTAAAAGCTATTTAATTATTTGCATTTAATATAACACAACAAGCCTAAAGCTAGGCCTTTCTATTTCTTTATTAATCTTAGCTTAAATTAAATAGATTTAAACCTAATTAAAATGTAAAAAACACAATACTGAACTGGAAACTGATAATTATTTGTATTAAATTTAACAAAATCTCTAACTAAATCTTATTCTGAAATAAAATAAGAAGTTTATCGACAAATCACTTTCATTCAATATATTTGGCATTGATTGTGAACTTCCAACCTTATAAAAACTTACAAAATGTATAGATTTCTATTCGTGTTTTATATGCTTCCTTTCCTTGCTCTTGGACAAGAAAATATAAAAACAATACAATTATTTAATCCGCAATCTAATGATCACACGCCGGTGATCAAAATGAACGAATACCTCATCTTTTCATTTGATGACTTAGAGGCTAACTATAAAAGGTATGAATATAAAATCGTACGTTATGATAGATTTTGGAATGAGTCAGACATTTTCCAGTCTGAATATTTAGACGGATATCAAAAGAACTACATTAGAGATTATAGAAACTCCTTCAACACACGAGTACCATATGTGCATTACGAAGTTCAGATTCCAAATCGAGATTTTAATTTTAAACTGTCTGGGAATTATGCTATTCAACTTCTTGCGCCTAACTCATCTCGTGTAATTTTAGAAAAGAGATTCTCGGTATATGAGGATTTGGTAGCCGTAGGTCTTAAGGTCGATAGAATTAATAATTTAGAGAACAAAAATCAACAAGTTGCGGTTCAAGTTGCCTCGATCAATCAATTTGATTTAACCCAAAATCAACAAGAATCAATGCTCGTTATTCTTAAAAACAATAATTGGCAACAGAGTTTAACTTTGGATCAACCTGTTTTTGCTCAACCATTTCAGTTTTCATATAACCAACTAGATAATGTTTTCGAAGGCGGCGTTGAATACCAATGGTTTGACACCAAAAACATTGAAATCGCAAGTTTAACTACTGAGAGAATCATTAGAGATGATACCTACAAAACTGTTTTATATCCAAATGAATTTAATCTAGATGAAACCTATGTAGATCGACCTGATGTAAATGGAAATTTCTATGTTAGAAGTTCGTCTATTCCGGATCCTAACCGTGCAGCTAGCGAGGCAGATTATACAGAAGTTTATTTCGCATTAGCTAACTACGAACCAGAGGAAAACGAAGAGATTTGTGTTTATGGAGCATTTACCAATTTTGAATGCACTCCTGAGTCTACATTAACTTATGTTCCAGAAACTCAACTCTGGGAAACAAATATGCTTTTAAAACAAGGATATTATAATTATAGTTTTGCGGTTAAAGATAAGTATACAGACAAAGTAGATTATAGTAAAATCACAGGTTCTTATTGGCAAACAGAAAATGAGTACAGTGCACTGATGTACTATCGTCCTTGGGGAAAAAGATATGATTTATTGATAGGTTATGGCGAGGGATATTCTCGTCCAAGTCAGAGATAAAATTTAAATTACATTGAAAAAAATAAAAGGCAGAATAAATAAAAGTTTATCCTGCCTTTTT
>CAZKJO010000001.1:8007-52225 GCA_964553105.1 uncultured Weeksellaceae bacterium
AATTACATTGAAAAAAATAAAAGGCAGAATAAATAAAAGTTTATCCTGCCTTTTTAATTAGGTCTTTCGAAATCAAGAAAAGATATATAAATTCTGTTTAAGAACTTTCTATCCTCCTTTCTCTTCTTCTTTCATTGGTATGTCGCGCATCAACTTAGAACTTTGTGCTGGCTCTGCACCACCTACATTATCTACCATGGTTCCTTTTGTACCATCATTTGCTTCTATTGCATACAATATCATATTATCTCCTGGATTACTCATTCCTTCATAACGCAAGTGCATGATGATCAATAAATCTTCGGGTTTATATATTTTTTTATTTCCCAACCCAACAATTTCACCATCTCTGGTATCAAATTGCTCAGTATAACCTGATTCTATCATAGCATTTTGTGCTTCTGATAAAGACGAATACCTTCTTAAATCTTCTATTTTCATATAATTATTTTTGATCTAAGCATCAAAAACTATACCTCGTAAAAATAGAAAAGTTTCTTCCGGGTTCATTAATCGGAACATTTCCAAAATCCGCTTGATTCACAAATGAAAAATTTTGGTGATTATGATAAGCTTTATCAAACATGTTCTGCACGGCTCCACCTATCGATAAACCTTTTATAGGCATATAAGTCATCTCAAAATCCCAGATACCATAGCCTGGTGTTTCGGTTTCCCCAAAAGATGTAGCTAAATTATTTTGTGTGCTCAAAGCTCTGAATTTTAAATTAGCTCCAAAATCTTCTCGCTCATACATTAAGTTAATCTTCGCTGTAAAAGGAGGTAATAATGGTAAAGACTCATCAAAATCTTTATTTTTAGCATAAACATATGCTAAGCTTGTCCCAAAACTCCAACTAGGGTTTAATTGAGTGTCTACAAACAACTCAAATCCAGTTTTATATGCTTCTTCTACATTAATATAGGTCTTCACATCTGGCGCCATTGCAGTAGCCAAGCTAGGATCAATAATAGCACTAATATAATTTTCTATCATGGAGAAATAAACAGAAGCGCCGTAATTAAACTTTATTTGAGAATTCTCGTTTAATCTTGCTTTATTTTTAAATCCAAGCTCAACTTGACGGTTTATCTCTGGTTTTAAATTAGGATTTCCAACATAATTATATCGGTCTTGCCCTACCGTAAAGTAATTAATATATCGTTCAGTCATATTGGCCGAGCGAACTCCCTGACCTATGGCGATTTCATAAATCATCTTCTTTTTCGGAGAAAACTTAAGCCCGATATGACCACTCAAGTTTGTATCATGATAGCTATCTAATTCGCCATAAATTTGCTTGAAGTTTTCCGCAACTAATTCCGGTTTTGATTCAATAAAGTCTAACCTTAAACCTGCCTTAAGAACTAAGGGTTTCTTTAATTGATAATTAGCTTCAACGAATAATCCTAAATCATTCACATAGGCGTCTTGCCAAACATCAGTTTCCATCGTACTCGGATTTGCAATAGGATTTCCTTGCATATCAAGTTTCTTGATCATGTATTTAGTTCCAGCTCGTTCTACATTAAACATATCCGCACCTAAATACAGTTTTAAATTTTCGTTGGGCACATATTGGGCTTCTAATTTCCCACCATAAGTTGTCGCCTCTACCTCAGATACAGCAGACATTTTATTGAAACTTGGCCTTAGGCTATTACTCATGACATGATCCACAAAAGAGTAATAAGCCTTAAAAGCAACTTGTTTAATTTTACCCTCTAAATGATCTGCGTAATAATCGAAAGAAAAAATTGAACTATCATCGCTATCTGTATCCATAGGCAATCCTGCATGTAAAACGTCACGACCAAAAGACTGTCTCCAATTGGCCATAAAATGATGTTTTATACTCGGACTAAAACCCGCTCCAAAAGAATAATCTGTACTCCTGAAAGCCGATGGAACTTCTACACCATTTCCATCTTTATAATTACCAAAATCTCGATAACCTAGATTACCTTTAACATGAAACTTATTAGCCACATATTTTAATCCCATTGAAGTTAAATAGGTATTTCCATTGGATTCATAACCCGTTTTTAAATCTCCAGAAATTCCCAAATCACTCAAACCTGGCTTATTGGTAACCATATTAATTACTCCGCCAAAATTGGCTCCATACCTCACCGAATAAGGACCTTTTATAATTTCAATTTTATCAATATCCTCAGGTAAAACATGGGTCGTCACAGGATCCATACGATTGGGACATGCATGCATAGCCTTTACACCACCATCATATTGAATGTTAAGTTCTTCGTATTGCGATGCTCTAAATGAAGGATCTATAGCATAATTTCCACGTTTTATAAAACTCATTCCATCTACATCTTGAAACAAGTCAGCCACATTCTTTGGCTGAACCGCTTTTTTGTCTTGGTTGTTTACCTCAATGGTAAAAGTTGGATCTGTAAAAAAATCACCTTTAATGATAATATCACTTAGATGTATTTTATCCGAGGCTAAGAATTCTATCGAATCTTGATAATTAATAATTTCCTCCTTTATTTCTTGACCAAAACTTAGCATGGGCAAGCAGGCTAACATGAGCCATTTATATTTATTTTTCATTTGATTGTATATTAAATGCATTCCAGTGAATGTTTTCTCTGGAATTAAAAAAATTGAATGCTTAAAAAAATGTGTCTAAATCAGGTTTAAAAATGCCGAAACACTCGTGTACGAATCATTGATTTCAGTAATTCAATACACTTGATTTAAAACTAAAAGAAAGAAGAATTAAGCTATAGGAGGATGAAAAATAAAATCAGAAAAACTGAATTGATATAGGTTATGTGGTTCATCAGTGGGTTGATTCGAAAAACTAAACGATTGTTTATATTCCAATAAGTTGGGAACTACAACCACATATAACCAAATATTCTCGTGTAGATTTTTATTTAAATAAAATGCATGTGAATCCGTATGCTCATCATCTATTTCCTGCAACAAATGACATTTACCATTACATTCCAATTCGGGTTTATCTATATTTTCGCAATACATTTCTGTAAATGATTCATTAAATACAGCATAATGAAAAAACGTAATCGATAACCTCAACGAATAAAACGTAATGGTAAACAAAAGGGATAATATGCTCACGACCAACCTCAATTGCATAAGCCAAAATTACACAAAGCACGATATATAGCTTATGACCTAAGTCACATTGCCCATATGATTTAAAATAGGTTTTAAACTGAGTTACAAAGCGAATAAAAACAGCTAAAGTGTTTATTATATTGAAACTAAGACTAAAATTTAACTTTCCTTTATATAATTGAAGAGCTCATTAATTTATTAATCGCCAATAAAATCGTAAATTTGAACCACTTAATTTAAAAATATTCAAAATATGCCCAAAGGAATTTTCAATGTACCCTACGCAGTGAACGAGCCTATCAACAGTTATGCTGCTGGTACGCCAGAAAGAGCTGAGTTACAAAAAGTATATGATGAAATGTGGAACAGCACTGCTGATGTTCCATTATATATAGGTTCTGAACAAGTTAGAACAAACAAAAAACAAGACATTCGTCCTCCTCACGACCACAGACATGTTGTGGGGCATTTCTATGATGGAGATGCATCTCATGTAAAAAAGGCTATCGATACTGCTTTAGCTGCAAGAGAACAATGGGCTAACTTAGCTTGGGAACAAAGAGCGTCAATTTTCTTAAAAATGGCGGATCTTATTGCTGGTCCATATAGAGCTAAAATGAATGCAGCTACCATGATCGGTCAAGGTAAAAATGCATTTCAAGCTGAAATCGATTCTGCATGTGAAATCGTTGATTTCTTAAGATTTAATGTTCAGTATATGACTGAAATCTATGCAGAGCAACCAATTTCTGACGACGGAATTTGGAACCGTGTAGAATACAGACCATTAGAGGGATTCTTATATGCAGTTACTCCATTCAACTTTACGGCTATCGCTGGTAACTTACCAACTTGTATGGCGATGATGGGTAACGTAGTAGTTTGGAAGCCAAGTGACAAACAAATGCTAAGTGCAGGTGTTTTAATGGAAGTTTTCAAAGAAGCTGGTGTTCCTGATGGAGTTATCAACATGGTACAAGGTGACCCTGCTGAAATTACAGATATCTGTTTTGATCACGAAGAATTTGCGGGAATTCACTTTACAGGATCTACCAATGTTTTCAATCACTTCTGGAAAGAAATTGGAGCAAAAGTTGGTAAGTATAAATCTTACCCAACCATTGTTGGTGAAACAGGTGGTAAAGACTTTGTTTGGGCGCATAACTCAGCTAATCCAAAAGCAGTTGCTACGGCATTAGTTAGAGGTGCTTTCGAATACCAAGGACAAAAATGTTCTGCAGCTTCTCGTGCTTACATTCCACAAAGTATGTGGGAAGATGTTAAGAAATACATGGAAGCTGATTTAAAAGAAATTAAAATGGGAAGTCCGAGAGATTTCACCAATTTCGTAAATGCCGTAATTAGTAAAGAGTCTTTCGATAAAATTAAAGGATATATCAGCAGAGCCAAAGAAAGTAATGATGCTGAAGTTGTTTTAGGTGGAAACGCTGATGATAGCAAAGGTTACTTTATTGAGCCAACTGTTATTTTAGCTAAAACTCCTGATTACGAATCAATTCGTGAAGAAATTTTCGGGCCAGTTCTTACTGTTTTTGTTTACCAAGATGAGAAATGGGAGGAAACTTTAGATCTAGTAAATAATACTTCTATCTATGCGTTGACAGGTGCTATCTTCTCTCAAGACAGATATATTGCAGATTATGCTTCTAAAAAATTAGTTGACGCTGCGGGTAACTTCTACGTAAACGACAAACCAACAGGTGCTGTTGTTGGGCAACAACCATTTGGTGGAGCAAGAAAGTCTGGAACTAATGATAAAGCAGGTTCTGCACAGAACTTATTACGTTGGGTTTCTCCAAGATTAATTAAAGAAACATTTGTATCTCCTACAGATTACAAATATCCTTTCTTGGAAGCAGACGAATAATTATTGATACATTATAATTTATAAGACCTTAAGGAATTTTCTTTAAGGTCTTTTTTTTAACTTTAAAATTATTCTTTTTACGAATTTCCATATTTTCTTGAAAAGCTAATTGGTAAACAAGATAATTCTTTATTATTTTCATATTTTTAAAAATCAAAAATCAAATAATATGAAACTACCTTGGGCAGAGCCCTTTAAGATTAAAATGGTTGAAACCATACAAAAATCAACCGCAGAAGAAAGAGCAAAGTGGATTGAAGATGCAGATTATAATTTATTCAATTTAAAAAGTGAACAAGTTTATGTTGATTTATTGACCGACAGTGGAACGGGTGCCATGAGCGATAAACAATGGGCAGAAATCATGACGGGCGATGAGAGTTATGCAGGATCTCGTTCATTTGAGAAATTAAAATCAACTATTCAAGATATTACGGGTTTTAAATATGTTTTACCAACCCACCAAGGTCGTGCAGCCGAAAACGTGCTTTTTTCTGCTTTAATTAAAGAGGAAATGCTAGTTCCTGGTAACTCTCATTTTGATACAACCAAAGGTCATATTGAGTTTAGAAAGGCAAGAGCTATTGATTGTACGATAGATGAAGCTTTTGATATCGAAAATCCTCATCCATTCAAAGGAAATATTGATTTAAATAAATTAGAAGAAGTATATAAAACTTATCCAAAGGAAAAAATTCCTTTTTGTTTAATTACAGTCACATGTAACACCTCTGGAGGTCAACCTGTTTCTATGGAAAACATAAAAGCAGTTAGAGAGTTGTCCAATAAATACGACATCCCAGTATATTTTGATGCAGCTCGTTATGCAGAGAATGCGTGGTTTATGAAACAAAGAGAAGAAAGTTGTAAAATGATGAGTATTCCAGAAATCGTGAAAAAAATGTTTTCCTATGGCGACGGAATGACGATGTCTTCTAAAAAAGATGGATTGGTGAATATTGGAGGTTTTGTTGCCTTAAATAATGAAGAAGTTTTCACTGTAGCGAGTAATTTCACCATTATTTTTGAAGGTTTTATCACTTACGGGGGTATGGCAGGTCGCGACATGGCAGCTTTAGCTCAAGGATTAAGAGAATCGTCTAATGAGCAATATTTAGAAAGTCGCGTTGGACAAGTTGAGTATTTAGGAAATAAATTGATTGAATTTGGTATTCCAATTCAAAAGCCCATTGGTGGTCATGCGATTTTTGTAGATGCCAAAAAATTCTTACCCAATGTTCCAAAGGAGCAGTATATTGCGCAAACTTTAGGAATTGAATTATATAAAGAAGCTGGTGTTCGAGGTGTTGAGATTGGAACTTTATTGGCCGATCGCGATCCAAATACACGAGAAAATAGATACCCGAAATTAGAATTGTTGCGTTTGGCTATTCCAAGACGAACTTACACCAACAATCATATGGATTATATTGCTGTGGCTTTAAAAAATGTATATGACCGTCGAGAAGAAATAACAAAAGGTTATAACATCAAATGGGAAGCGCCAATCATGCGCCACTTTACTGTGAAGTTAGAAAAGTCATAATTTTCTAATTTAGTTTAAAAATTTATTAGGTCTTAAGAAATAGATGATTTCATTCATTTTTTAAGACCTTTTTTCTTAGTATCTTTAAATGACATTAAGGAGAATTAAAATCTATTCGCAATCAACGCATAGTATATTTTGAGAATCTAACATTTACATTTTAAACAAGTCATATGAACAATATGTTTATTCGGAAATGGATTATTGCTGCCACGGGTTTATTCCTATGCATATTTTTAATCGTGCATTTATCAGCTAACAGCATATTACTTTTACCAGAAGATATTGCGAGAGGATTGTATAACTCCTACTCTACCCTTTTACGCGAAAATCCACTTATTACCATAGTTGCCTATTTACTTTATATTTCTATTATTTTCCATGTGGTTTATGCGCTTATCATTAGTATTAAAAATAGAAAATCGAAAGGAAAAACTAATGTCGTAAATAAATATCGTGAAAACAGTTCTTGGACTTCACAAAACATGGGTTTCTTGGGTATTTTCATTCTCCTGTTTATTGTCGTTCATATGGCGAATTTCTGGGCTCGAATTAAATTGGGTTTTGGTGAGGAAGTTGGCCTCGACAGTGCTGGGCACATAGATGTTTATGAAATAACTTATAGCTTGTTCCATAATGTATATTATGTGGCTTTTTATACGCTTTTGATGATTCCCTTAGGTTTTCATTTACATCATGGCCTAAAAAGTGGTTTTAAAACTTTAGGTTTTTATCATTCAAAAGGATTGAGAATATTAGCCAAAGTATCTTTGTTTTATGCTCTGATAATATCTATCGGCTTTGGCATTATTCCTTTAATCGTTTTCTTTAAATAACATAAGTATGCAATTAAATTCAAAAATACCTGAAGGAAGACTAGAAGAAAAGTGGAGAAATTACCAGTTTAAATCTAAATTGATTAACCCTGCCAACAAGAAAAAACTTAATATTATTGTGGTTGGTGCAGGCTTGGCAGGTGCCGGTGCGGCTGCTACTTTGGGTGAATTAGGATATAATGTACAATGCTTTTGTTATCAAGATTCTGCGAGAAGAGCGCATTCTGTTGCTGCACAAGGTGGAATAAACGCCGCTAAAAATTATCAGCACGATGGTGATAGTGTGATGCGTATGTTTTATGATGCCTTAAAAGGAGGAGACTTTAGGTCGAGAGAAGCTAATACCTATAGATTAGCTGAACTTTCTGCGCCTTTAATCGATCATTTTGTTCAGCAAGGGGTTCCATTTGCTCGAGAATACGGTGGTGTATTAGCCAACCGTAGTTTTGGAGGTGTTCAAGTACAACGGACATTTTATGCTAGAGGTCAAACCGGACAACAACTATTATTAGCAGCTTATTCTCAATTATATAAAATGGTACGCGCCAAGAAAGTTGAAATGATAGCCAGACACGAAATGTTGGATTTAGTGGTGATTGATGGAAAAGCGAAAGGTATTATTGCACGAGATTTAGTTTCGGGAGAGATAAAAAGATATGCTGCTGATGCTGTAGTATTAGCAACTGGTGGATATTCTAGGGTTTTTAGATTGTCTACACTTGCCATTGGTTGCAACGGAAGTGCCATTTGGAAAGCGCATAAACGTGGAGCATACTTTGCCGCACCAAGTTTTACTCAAATCCACCCAACGGCTTTACCACAAACTAGCGAGGCGCAATCTAAGTTAACATTAATGTCTGAATCTCTCAGAAATGATGGTAGAATTTGGGTGCCAAAGAAAAAAGGAGACGATCGAAAAGCAAATGATATTCCAGAAGATGAAAGAGATTATTATCTAGAAAGACGTTACCCTAGTTTTGGGAATTTAGCACCTCGCGACATTTCATCAAGAGCTGCAAAAGAAAGAATTGACGCTGGACATGGCGTTGGTAATCTTAAAAACGCAGTTTATCTAGACTTTAAACATGCTATAGAAAGATTAGGCATTGAAACCATACGAGATCGCTATGGAAACCTATTTGACATGTATAAAAAAATAACTGGAATTAATGCCTTCGAGCAACCAATGATGATTTCACCAGCAGCTCATTTTTCTATGGGTGGACTATGGGTTGATTACGAACTCATGACGACTATTCCAGGTTTATATGCGATTGGTGAATGTAATTACGCAGATCACGGCGCCAATCGTTTAGGCGCTAACTCTTTACTACAAGCAAGTATCGATGGGTATTTTATTCTGCCTAATACGATTAATAATTATTTAGCAGATGAAATTAAATTAGAAAAACCTAGTATAGAGAATCCTGAATTTGATAAAGTTGAACAGGAAACAAAAGAGCATATTCAAAAGATACTTTCTATAAAAGGCAATAAAACTGTAGACGATTTTCACAGAGAGCTTGGAAAAGTAATGTGGCAAGAATGTGCCATGAGTCGTAACAGGCCTGGTTTAGAAAAAGCCATTAGTGAAATTAAAAACATTAAGGAAGATTTTTGGATCAATGTAAAAGTAACCGGTGGGGACGAGGAATTAAACACAGAGTTAGAAAAAGCATTGCGTTTGGCTGATTTTATAGATTTAGCCCTTTTAATGTGTAAAGATGCATTGCAAAGAGAAGAATCTTGTGGAGCTCACTTTAGAGAAGAGTATCAAACTCCCGATGGGGAAGCCTTAAGAGATGATAAAAATTTCGCCTATGTTTCTGCCTGGGAATATAATGGAGGAGATTTTAAGTTGCATAAAGAAGAATTAAAATTTGAATATGTTCAACCTAGTGTTAGAAGTTATAAATAATTAAAAAGATGAAACTTAGATTTAAAATTTGGAGACAAGAAAATAGTTCAGCTCAGGGAGAGTTAAAAAATTATGAGGTTGAGGGAATTTCTGAGGATATGTCTTTTTTAGAAGCGCTTGATCATCTGAACGAAGAATTAGTTCGTATGGATGAACCAGTGATAGCTTTTGAACATGATTGTAGAGAGGGAATTTGTGGTCAATGTGGTGTATTCATTAACGGACGCGCACACGGACCTCATGATCATATGACCACTTGTCAAGTGCATATGAGAAGTTTTAAAGATGGAGATACCATTACGGTTGAACCCTTTAGGGCTGAATCATTTCCTATCATAAAAGATTTAGTTGTGGATCGCTCTGCGTTTGATCGAATTATTGAACAAGGTGCCCATATTTCTGCAAAGACTGGAACGGCGCCCGAAGCCAATGCCATTCCAATTTCTAAGGAAATAGCTGATGAGGCAATGGATATGGCTGCTTGTATTGGATGTGGCGCTTGTGTGGCTACTTGCAAAAATGCTTCCGCGGCTTTATTTACTTCTGCTAAAATAAATCATCTCAATAAATTACCTCAAGGTAAATCGGAAGCGCATCACAGAGTTCTCAGCATGACCCAACAAATGGAAGCCGAAGGTTTTGGAAGTTGTACCTTCACTGGAGCTTGCGAAGTAGAATGTCCAGTTGGCATTTCATTAACAAGTATTGCAGAAATGAATTCACGCTATATGATGGCTAAGATTTTCGGTTAAAGAAATATAAACTTATTACCTCCTATATCGGTATTACTTAAAATCTACAGAGTTATGCCTAGCCAGGATTGTAGCGCCATTATGCGATGTGAGCGGCGCAAACAAAAACAAGAAACAAGAATGGCGCGCTTGCATTAATTCCTTGTTTCTTGATCTTTTCTAAGCTGGCTACGAGTATGATATAGCGTAAAGCCAGAAATAGCTTCAAAATAAAACAATTTCATATACTTATTACAATTCATTGATTTACATTAACTTATATTTAAAACAGGTAATAACCGAAAAAATACAGTTGAAATTAATTTCATCAGCTTTCCAACCTTTTTTGCATTTAACTCGTTTATATAAGTAGAAGCACACAACACATTGGCAAAAATTATCAACATGGCAAAAAAAGAATCTGAATGGATTCGGCGAGCGAAAAAGCAAAATCGCTTGGCGCAAAAAGCATTGTATGATGCTTATGCTCCAAAAATGCTGAGTGTTGCTAGATATTATATTCATGACCTTCATTTTGCTGAGGACGTAATGATCAAAGGCTTTTTCAAAGCTTTTACGCAACTCGATAAATATGAAGAAAGACAGCATTTTTATGCCTGGTTACGAAGAATTATTACCCATGAATGTATTGACTTTTTACGTTCCAAAACGCATACTTTATCTTATGCGGAATGGGATGATAATCTTGATCATATTTCAGATGATTTACAGGAGAATTCAGATGTTGAGGATATTCAACAAATGGTGGATGAACTGCCAGATGGTTGTAAAATCATCTTCAATCTATATGTCTTAGAAGGTTTGAAGCACAAAGAAATTGCCGAGCAACTTCAAATTTCTGTGGGTACGTCTAAATCACAATTGGCGTATGCCAAGAAATGTTTGAAAGAAAAAATCAATCAAAATACACAAAATTATGTCTGATTGGAAAAATAATATAAAATCAAAATTAGAAGAAAGAGACATTCAACCTTCTAGTTCTGCCTGGGAAACACTTGATGCACAGCTAATAGAACATCAAGAAAATAATAAGCGCAGTAAAATGAAAAACAAATTACCATTTTTGTTAAGGATCGCTGCCTCGCTTATTTTAATTGCTCTTGCGGGTTGGTTGATGTGGAATAATTCGATTGTCACGGATGATGTTTATGAAAAACCTCTTGTTTCTACTGAGAAAAATGATATTCCACCTCCAGAAGTTCAAACTGAGCCAAAGATTGAAATAACAAGTGAGAACATTATTGAGAAAGAGTCAACTCCCACTAAGAATTATGCTCAAGTAAAATATCAGAATAATAAAACAACAACTCAGGAGATAGATATATCTACTCCTATTGATACTACGTTGGGAGTAAAAAATATTGAATTTAAAGAACCTAAAGCTTTAGCAATTGAGAAAAAATATATTCCTAACGAACATCGGGAAATAGAATCTGTAGAAATTTTATCGGCAGATGAATTATTAAATCAAGCATTGAAAAACCGAAGATTGATTAAGGAAAAACATATTGCTGTAGATGGAATTAAATTGCTAAATGAAGTTGAAGAGGAATTGTTTGAAGTGAAAAGCCCAGATTTATTGGAAAAACTTACACATCAAGTGAAAAGTATTCAAATGGCATTGTCAGAAAGAAATCAGCAGAAGTAGAAAGTAGAAAGTAGAAAGTAGAAATTTTTGTTTACCAGAGCACAAAACAAAATTTAAATAATTATTTAATTTATTAATAACCAATAACTTATAGAGATATAAGCAAGAAAAAAAATGTCTAAAAACTAAAAAACATAAATTTATGAGAGAAATTGTATTACTTATTTTAATGGCGCTTTTGGGATTAATTCCATTAGAAGCACAAGAAAAAACCTTCGCGGAGGAGGCTGAACAAATTGCTGCCAATATAGATTCTATTACAACAGCGGAGAGAAATGCATTGGTCCTGGAGATTGCGGAGGTGAACCAACAGTTAGAAAAGGGTGTAATCTCGGCACAGGAGGCAAAGAAAGAAAAAGAAAGATTGGCTGAATTTTATGCGAATCGTATTGAAACCAAAGTGAATGCGGAGAAAGATAAATTAGATGAATTGATTGCTATTCGTGTAGATGAACGCGTTTATAAATCCAATAAAACTAAAACTGAAAAGGATTCTATCGTAATTAAATTAAAATTAAATGATGACGAATGGGGTGAAAAACGCACCACTTCACAGTTTGTTTTTGCTGTTGGTGTGAATTCACTTATGGGTAATGATGAGCATTTTGAAGACAACCTGAAGCTATGGTCCTCGAGGTTCTGGGAATTTGGTCTAACAAGAAACACAAGAATAACGAAAGAAAGTAATCTTCTGCATTTCAAATATGGGTTATCTCTATTGTACAATAACCTAAAGCCAGAAAATAATATGGTGTTTACGAATGATGACAACCAAACAATTTTGGAGCCTACAGAAATTGATTTTAAAAGAAATAGGTTCAGAAATTTCTACTTGAATTTACCTTTACATTTCGAGCTAGATTTCTCGCCTACTGAAATAGGTGAAGATGGAAGCAAATTATTCAGATCGCACCAAAGCTTTCGTGTAGGTTTAGGTGGATATGTGGGCGTTCTTATCAACTCAAAAAACTTTTTCAAATATGAAGAAGATGGTCATAAAGTGAAATACAGCATCAAAGACAATTACAATGTAAATGATTTCAATTATGGATTGAGTGGATATGTGGGTTATCGCCAATTTACATTCTACACCAAATATGACTTACAACCTTTATTCAAACACAATGCAGCCGATGTACATAATTTATCATTTGGTTTGAGATGGGATTTTAATTAGAAATGCATAGTCCTCATATTCTATTAAGAAAGCCTGAGATAAATTCTCAGGCTTTTTACAATTTTTAGAATTCTACTTAAAGGACGTTGAATCTATCCCTTGGTTTTCAAAAGTGCGATTTCCAACACTTCTTCCATCGTTTTCACATAGTGGAAAGTAACTCCTTTCAAATAATGTTGCTCGATTTCTAACACATCTTTTCGGTTATCATCACACAAAATAATATGTTTGATTCCAGCGCGTTTAGCAGCAAGAATTTTCTCTTTAATTCCACCCACTGGCAAGACTTTACCTCTTAAGGTAATCTCACCTGACATGGCAACATTTGCTTTCACTTTGCGGCGCGTGAATGAAGATACTATTGAAGTAAGCATCGTAATTCCCGCAGATGGTCCATCTTTTGGCACGGCTCCTTCTGGGACGTGAACGTGAACATTACTCTCCTCTATCAGCTTCAAAGGGATGTCAAGTTTTTCGTGATTTGCTTTAACGTATTCCAAAGCAATTTGAGCTGATTCTTTCATTACTTTACCCAAATTTCCGGTCATGCTTAAATTTCCTTTTCCTTTAGACAAAATAGATTCAATGAATAAAATATCACCACCTACACTTGTCCAAGCTAAACCGGTAACCACTCCTGGAACATCATTGTTCTCGTATTTACTAGATTCTCTTGGTGGACCTAAAATTTCTTCTAAATCTGCTTTTTTCAATTTAGGCTCAACTTCGATTTCCATCGCCGTATTTTTAGCTACATTTCTAACAATCTTTGCAATTCGTTTTTCTAAAGTACGAACTCCTGATTCACGCGTGTAGCCATCAATCACAAACTCTAATTCTTTATTCCCTAAAACCACATCACCTTTTTTAAGCCCATGCGCTTCTAATTGTTTTGGTAATAAGTATTTCTTGGCAATCTGCACCTTCTCCTCTACCGTATAACCATTCACTTGAACCATTTCCATTCGATCTCTCAATGGCGCTGGAATATTCGAAATATCATTTGCTGTTGCAATAAACAACACATTAGATAAATCATATCCCATCTCTAAATAGTTATCATAGAATTCCGTGTTTTGCTCGGGGTCTAAAACCTCTAACATCGCCGAAGTTGGATCTCCATGTGCACTTCTAGAAAGTTTATCGATCTCATCCAATACAAATACAGGATTGTTTACTCCTGCTTTTTTAATACTTTGCAAGATTCTACCAGGCATCGCTCCGATATAGGTTTTTCTATGTCCACGAATCTCTGACTCATCATGTAAACCACCTAAGGACATTCTCTGGTAGTTTCTATTTAAAGCACTTGCAATGGACTTACCTAACGAAGTTTTACCCACACCTGGAGGTCCGTATAAACATATAATTGGTGATTTCATATCGCCTTTAAGCTTCAGAACTGCCAAATATTCTAGCACACGTTCTTTCACTTTTTCTAAACCGTAGTGATCTTTATTTAAGATCTTTTCGGCTCGCTTTAAATCTAATTTATCCTTTGAAACCTTGTCCCAAGGTAAATCCAACATAAATTCCAGGTAATTTCTTTGAATCGAAAACTCTGGCATTTGTGGATTCAATCTTTTCAAGCGTTTTATTTCCTTCTCGAAATGCTCACCAACTTCTTTAGACCACTTTATATCTTTTGAACGTTGAACTAACTCATCAACCTCTTGTTCTTGAGAAACACCACCTAATTCCTCTTGAATAGTACGCAACTGCTGGTTTAAATAGTATTCACGCTGTTGCTGATCCATCTCTGAACGCGTTTTGGACTGAATATCCATACGCAATTGAAGTTTTTGCAACTCCATATTCAAATGTTTCAAAGTGGCGGTAGCTCTTGCCTTTAAATCAGACTCAGCTAATAACTTCTGTTTTTCCTCATTAGACAAATCCATATTCGAAGCCACATAGTTCACTAAGAAAGATGGACTTTCAATATTTTTAATGGCAAAACTAGCCTCAGAAGGAATATTTGGATTCTTCTTTACAATTTCAATCGCAACTTCTTTAATAGAATCATGAATAGCTTGATATTCTTTATCCTTTTTTGGAGGACGAGCATCGTCAATTAATTTAATTTTTGCCTTAAAATAAGGATCAGTCGCTGTAAACTCTTCAATTTCAAATCTTCTTAAACCTTGAAGAATCACCGTCGTATTATCATCTGGCAACTTAATCATTTTGTGGATTTTAGCCACTGTACCGATGATATTGATTTCAGATGTTTCAGGTTCTTCAATGCTCGGATCCTTCTGCGTTGTTACACCTATAATTTGGTTTTTCTTATAAGCTTCACGCAAAAGTTTCAATGATTTATCTCTTCCTGCAGAAATTGGAATTACCACTCCTGGGAATAGCACCGTATTACGCAAAGGCAAAATCGGAAGCTCCTCTGGCGTCTCTGTATTTAATAAGTGATCCTCCTCCTCTGGTGTCAACAAAGGGATGAATTCTGATTCCTCGTTTATATTTTCTTGTAATGACAAGTTGTCTATTATCATGCTCTTTTTATTTTTAAACCGATAAATACTGCCGAATCGTCAGTTTTATATTAATTTAATCAAATATACAATCTATTGATTATCAGCTTATTTAATTTAATATTCATGAAAAAGATTCACTCATATTTATCGAACTTATTGTAAGGTCAATAGTTATGCCACCCGAAACATTGCTAGTATTATGAAATTTGGATTAGGCACAAAAAAAGTGCTCATTACAATTTATGCAATGAGCACCTTATACTTTTTTATTCAAATCAAATTATTTCTTTCTAGAAATAACGGCTTTCACTTTCTGTATAATTGCTTTTGAGTCGATACCATATTTCACCATTAATTCTTCTGGTGTTGCACTTTCTCCAAAAGTATCTTGTGTACCTACAAACTCTTGTGGAATAGGGTCTTTGGTTGTTACTAAACGTGCAACGCTTTCTCCTAAACCGCCAAAGATATTGTGCTCTTCAGCTGTTACGATAGCTCTTGTTTTTGCAATAGATTTCAAGATGATTTCTTCGTCTAAAGGCTTAATGGTATGAATATTAATCACCTCACAAGAAACTCCTTCTTTTTCTAATTCATCAGCGGCTACTAAAGCTTCCCAAACTAAATGCCCGGTAGCCACGATAGTTACATCTGTTCCTTCTTCTAATAAAATACCTTTTCCAATTTCGAAAAGCTGATCTTCTGGCATAAATACTGGCCATTTCGGACGACCAAATCTTAAGTAAACAGGGCCTTCGTGTTCTGCTACAGCAATTGTTGCAGCTTTAGTTTGATTATAATCACAAGGATTGATTACTGTCATTCCAGGTAACATCTTCATCAAACCTAAATCTTCTAAAATCTGGTGAGTTGCACCATCTTCTCCTAATGTTAGACCTGCGTGTGATGCAGCAATCTTTACGTTTTTGTTTGAATACGCAACCGACTGACGAATTTGATCATAAACTCTACCTGTTGAGAAGTTGGCGAAAGTACCTGTGAAAGGAATTTTTCCACCTGTAGCAAGACCTGCAGCAATTCCGATCATGTTAGCTTCTGCGATTCCAACTTGGAAAAATCTTTCTGGAAACTCTTTTTCGAAGCCATCCATTTTAAGTGATCCCGTCAAATCTGCACAAAGAGCAACAACATTTTCGTTTTTCTTTGCCGCTTCCAACAATCCATCTCCAAACCCTGATCGTGTATCTTTTTTCTCTGTATATGTATATTTCATTGTATTGGCTTAATTGAAACTTAATTCTAATCTGTTTAATTTAATTTTAATAATCTTTAAGTGATGTTTCTGGAATTTGATTCATCGCTGACTCCATTTGCTCAGCATTTGGAGCTTTACCATGCCACTCGTGAGTTCCAACCATAAAGTCTACACCGTAGCCCATTTCTGTATGTAATAAGATAGCAACTGGTTTTTGTTTACCAGTTCTAGATTTAGCTTCTTTTAATCCAGCTAAAACTTGCTCCATATCATTTCCATCTTCCACATGAACAACATCCCACATAAAAGATTTTAATTTAGCTTCGATCGATCCTAAATTCAAAACATCGTCCGTATCACCATCAATCTGTCTACCATTGGCATCGATCGTCATAATGATATTGTCTACTTTGTTAGCTCCAGCATACATTAAAGCTTCCCAAATCTGACCCTCTTGTAACTCACCGTCTCCTTGTAAGGTATAAACTAAATGTGAGTCATTATCTAATTTCTTAGCAAGTGCCAAACCGATTCCAGCAGATAATCCTTGGCCTAAAGAACCTGTTGCGATTCTAACTCCTGGTAAGCCTTCGTGTGTAGTTGGGTGACCTTGTAATCTTGAATTTAATTTTCTAAAAGTTTGTAATTCACTTACAGGGAAGAAACCAGTTCTTGCCAAAACACTATAAAAAACAGGAGAAATATGCCCATTAGAAAGAATGAAGACATCTTCGTTTTTACCGTCCATCTTGAAGTCGGTAGAATAATCCATAACCTCTTTATACAATGCAACCATAAATTCTGTACATCCCAAAGAACCACCTGGGTGTCCACTGTTTACTGCATAAACCATTCGAAGAATATCTCTTCTCACTTGTGCGCTAAGTTCTTGCAACTCTTGTAAATTAGCCATACGTATTAAAATTTTACCAAAAATAACAATTTACGACAAGAAAGTTCAGATGATTCCATCTTTATTATATCATAATCTTGAATTTGGATTTTAATAAAAGGCTTTTATCTAAATTTCATCTCATTCTAATAAAAAATGTACCTTTACTTTATGAATTTTACGGAAGAAGAGATTCACCATATCGGTATGAATTTTATTGGTGAAGAGTTACAGAAAATGGGTTATGAATTTTTAGGAGTTAATTCTAAACTTAAAAAGCATCCTCAATTTGTTATTTTTAAATCTGGAGAGCCCATTACATTTGTCATGGTGAACACCGTTCTATATCCAAATAGTTTTGTCGATGTTCCAGAGGTTTCTCAAAAGGTAATAGAGCATGCAAAAACACAAGATTCTAGTGTTTGGTTTGCTGGCATTGGTCTATGTAATGACGAAGATCCGAATACGCCGATGAAGAGAGGACATCCTTATAGAATTCTATTTAATGGTTTTAAAAAACTACACACTCATGCGTAATTTATTGATATTTAGTTTTATAAGTTTATTTTTAATTTCTTGCCAAAAAGAAGAGCAGAAAGAACAAGCTAAAAAGCCTATCGTCATGGAAGGTGATGCCTATGGTTCAACTTTTAGAATTGTTTATTATAGTTATGACAAAAATTTCAATGAGGAAATTCAACAGATTCTAGAAGAATTCGACCATTCCGTTAATACCTATATTCCCACTTCTATTTTAACCAAATTCAACGAAAGTGAAAATGGAAGTTCTGCTGATAGAATGCTTTTGGAGTTAGTTAGTATTTCAAGAAATTATAATACTAAAACTAATGGTTTCTATGACCCAAGTGTTTCTCCATTATCAGATTTATGGGGATTCTCGTCAAAAGGAATTAAGCACTCACCATCTGATCAACAAGTGGATTCTGTCATGCAATTTATTGGTTTAAAAAATATAAGCATTCTTGAGGATTCTTTATCTAAAACAGATGCTCGTGTAGCTTTAAGTTTTAATGCAATAACAGGCTATGTGAATGATGAAGTGGCCAAATTTTTAGATAGTAAGAAGGTAGAAAGTTATTTAATTGAAATCGGTGGAGAAATGATTGCTAAAGGTAAAAAACCTAATGGCGACGCTTGGACTATCGGTATTGACGAACCTATTGAGAATGCAAACGAAAGAGTTCTTAATTCTATTTTAGAATTAAACAATGAAGCTATGGCAACTTCTGGAAATTACAGAAAATTCCACATAGATGAAGAAACCGGACAAAAAATTGTTCATACGATGAACCCTAAAACAGGTTACCCAGAGGTTTCTCCATTATTAAGTGCATCTGTGATTGCACCAAGTTGTGCTGAAGCAGATGCAACTGCAACGGCTCTTATGGCAATGGGATTAGATAAAGCTTTAGAATATGTTCCAACACGACCAGAACTAAAATTCTATTTAATATGGAGTGACGAGAGTGGAAACTTTGTAAATAAAGCCTTTAATGGATTTGAATTAAAGAAAAATGACGCAGAATAATTATCTGTAATTCTTTACCGTAATATGCCCCGAATATTTTCGACCATCTACTACTTCTATTAAATACCAATAACTATCGGTAGGTAATTTTTTGCCGTTGTGGGTACCGTCCCATTCAAAGCTACCATCGATGGTTTTATCTACTAATAACTTACCGTATCTATCGAAGATTTTAACGCTGGTTCCAGGATAAGCTTCTAGTCCTTTCACATACCAAGTGTCATTTAATCCATCATTGTTGGGTGTAATTACATTGGTAAATGAAAATAAGGCAAAATTAAATTCTGTAATTCCACATACATTCTCCCCTCTTACGTAAGCGATGTGTTCCCCAATAGGTAAATCTGTTGCATTAGGATTGTTCGACCAATTTTGTCCATCAAAACTATATTCTAGCGGTGGAATTCCGGTTGCAATTATGCTAGCGTCGTTTCCATTAATACTTACACTTTGAATCGTGGCTGCCTCTTCATAAGTTACAGTAACTTGCTTCTGAACTGAGCAGTTATCATTGAATACTTCTAATGTATAAGTTCCGGCTTGTGTGATTTCAACTTCATTAGAGTTTAAATCATTTTGCTCTGCATCTACATCTTGTAGCCCACTCCACTGGTAAGAAATAAAACTATTAGGAACAGAAATTCTTAAACTTTCACCTTGACAAAGACTTAAATTTTCTGTCCATTCAAAATCAGGAGTAGGGTTTATATTTATACTTAATTCATTTAATGTGAAACAATCTGAATTAGCGTTGTTTTTAACCTTAACGATTAAATTCTGCTGATCATTTAAGTTTAAATTTCCAGATAATTGATTCATTCCATTATTCGCATCATTTTCAGAATTAAATAAAGTATAATTTAATGCTGGATTTACTTCATTTAAAGAAGAAATCAATTCAGCTGAACTCACTGAAATATTTTGAGAATCAGAACAAAAAGATAAAACTTGATCTGTGAAAATTGGTAAACTCTCTTCGCTCACTGTTATTTGCTCAGTCAGTGTACAGTTGTCCCCATAACCCACCGTTAGAATATAAGTACCGGCTTGTGTAACTGTAATTTCGCTAGAATTAATGTCATTATTAATAAGGTCATCTCCTTGCAATCCAGACCACTCATAAGTATCAAAACTTGCATTGGGGCTTATTGTAATCGATTGTCCTTCACAAAAGCTTAAATCGCTTTCTAGTTCTAAAGTTGCTGCATCATTTTGAAGCGTAATGGTATTAAAAGAAGTACATTCTCCATTTGCAAAACGTACATAAATCACTTGATCTTCGTTTGTCGCTTGAAATTGATCTGGGTTATTGATAGGATTGTTTTGATTCTCTGCATCATTTAATGAATTATAATAAGAAATATCAACTCCAGAGATATCATCTAACATGCTAGGAATTGCAGTCGTGAGATTATATTCACCTAATTCATTGCCGGTTGCACATTGGTATAAACTAGTAGCTTCTGTTTCGGGCGGAGTCACTACATTTAAGTCTAAAGTTATCACTTCTGTTTCATCTGTTGTTTCATTATAAATTCTAATGAAGATTTGTTGATAATAAGGAACCGAATTACTAAAACTCTCATCTAATGGATTAGAACCATCTTGCGCTTGTTGATGAGTTAAGTGAAAACTAAAATCATAGCTAATGGCTTCGTGTAATCCCGCCGCACCCCACCAAGGAGTATTACTTGAATTTTGAATAATTCTTTGTGTGTTTAAATTTGGTAAATCAATCGAATATAAGTAATCGGGTGTAACTCCATATAAAACTCCATTTTCCGCTGCCAATCCAAAGGTCTGATCATCGATCATTCCTAAGTTCTCATGACTCACATACTGATTGTCGTCGTCTAGTGTAACTTTATATAAATAGTTGTCGTAATTAATCGCCCAAGCAATGTACATGTATTCGCCAATCACAACGAAATCTCCCCCAGAACTACCTGCTCCGAAGTCATGCCAAACATAATAGTTATCAAATTGCCCTGCATCGGCTCTATAAACCTTAGAATGTCTACCACCCACATATAGATTGTTTTGCGTATCGAATGACATAGCAAGATTTGAGCTCTCTGGTAAAGAACCCACACGCGTATAGTTACAAGTTTCTGTATTTACTGAATGCAATCCATTTCGGGTACTTACAAATACAGTCATATCTTGATTAATCGCAATTTCATATAAGGAATCACTATAGTCACAAACAAAAACCCTGTTAGGATTTGTAGAAACATTTTCGATTTTAATAATGCCATTGTAGGAATTGGCAATCCAAACTTCGTCTTCTGCTCCTGTAGAATCTTGAAACTCTTCGTTCAACTGAGCTACTATTTCATCAAAAGTAAAAGTGGTAATACCATCGAAATCATCATCACAAACAGTGATGGACCAAACTTGATTGGTTGTATTGTTAATTTCGCTTGATGTAGATGGTTGTGAGTTATTAAATCTATGATTATTACTCTCAACCGGTTGGGCATTGAAAATAATAGCAATGAATAAAATAATGTATAGGTAGGTGTTTTTCAAAAGTTAGGATTTATGCTACAAAGATAATAAAGCATAAATAAAAAAAGCTCCTCCCAATGGAGAAGCTTTACGAATTCTATAATTGGAGGCTTATATTATAAACCTACTCTAGCATAATCTGTGATAGATAAACCTTCTTTAACTTCAGCTAAATATTCCTTAACTGATTGTTTTTCTCCCATGATATAATCTTGGTGAACTAAAGTATTATCTTTAAAGAATCTCTGAAGTTTACCTTTAACGATATTATCTAAAATATTCTCTGGTTTACCTTCTTTTCTTAAAGTTTCTTTAGCGATTTCGCTTTCTTTCTCGATGATTTCTTTATCAACACCATCTTCGTCTAAAGCGATTGGGTTCATAGCAGCAACTTGCATTGATAAGTTTTTAGCTACTTCTTCTGCATTATCTACTGCCTCGCTTAATCCTACTATAGCAGCAATCTTGTTACCATTGTGAATGTAAGAACCAACGAAAGGAGCTTCGATAAATTTGAAATCTACGATACCGATTTTTTCACCGATAACACCAGTTTGCTCAACTAATTTATCTTCTACTTTCATTCCTTCGAATTCAGAATTTAATAATTCTTCTTTCGTAGAAAAGCCTAATGCGTGATTTGCTAATTTGGTAGCTAAAGCAACGAAATCATCGTTTTTAGCAACGAAATCTGTTTCACAACCTAGAGCTACAATCACTCCTTTTTTATTCTCAGGACAAGTCGCAGCGATAACAGCACCTTCAGATGTTTCTCTGTCAGCACGCTTAGCAGCTACTTTTTGTCCTTTTTTTCTAAGGATTTCAATGGCTTTGTCAAAATCACCCTCAGCTTCAACTAAGGCTTTTTTACAATCCATCATTCCTGCACCTGTGATGTTTCTTAATTTACCAACCTCTGCAGCTGTTACTTTATATGACATTTGTTTATTTTTTAAAGTTTACAAAAATTTTAAAGATAAGTTTTCACTCAAAAAGTGAAAAGAAATTTATTCTTCTTCGTCTTTAGAAGTTTTAGCTGGCTTTGCTGCCTTTTTAGCTGGTTTATCTTCTTTACCTTTTGATTTCTCTGCTTTTCTAGCAGTTAATCCCTCTCTAACAGAATCAGTAACTGTTTGCATGATAATCTCGATAGATTTAGTTGCATCGTCGTTTGCTGGAATTGGGAAATCAACTTCTCTAGGATCAGAGTTAGTATCTACAATTGCAAAAACAGGAATGTTTAATTTCTTTGCTTCTTTAACTGCGATAGATTCGTTTACAATATCAACTACGAATAATGCCGAAGGCAATCTCGTCATATCAGAGATAGAACCTAAATCTTTTTCTAATTTAGCTCTCTGACGATCAACTTGCAATCTTTCTTTCTTAGATAAACTGTTGAAAGTTCCATCTTTCTTCATTTTATCAATAGAGTTCATTTTCTTAACTGCTTTACGAATGGTAACAAAGTTAGTTAACATTCCACCAGGCCAACGCTCAGTGATGTAAGGCATATTAACATCTCCAGCATATTTTGCCACAATGTCCTTAGCTTGTTTCTTAGTAGCAACGAATAAAATCTTTCTACCAGAAGACGCAATTTTTTCCATTGCATTAGAGGCATCTTCTAATTTAACTGCAGTTTTGTGCAAGTCGATGATGTGGATCCCGTTTTTCTCCATAAAAATATAAGGAGCCATGTTGGGATTCCATTTACGCGTAAGGTGACCGAAATGTACACCTGCGTCTAATAATTCTTTAACGCTTTTTTTTGCCATTTTGTTGTTTTAAAATTAGTTTACTTTCCGCTCAATAGCAATCAATCAATTGGTGGTCAACTTATATAAATTTGGTTTCGCCCAAAAAATTTGGATGCTAAACTAACCGGCTATGTGTTTTACTATTAATATTGAAAAAAGTTCGCCCAAAATGAATTGGGCAAACTGTATATTGTTGAATGAACTTCTGATTCGAACAAGCGAAATAAATTAACGCTTCGAGAATTGGAACTTCTTACGTGCTTTCTTCTGCCCGTATTTCTTACGCTCAACCATTCTTGGATCACGCGTCAATAAACCTTCTGGCTTAAGAACACCTCTGAACTCTTGGTTGATATCACATAAGGCTCTAGAGATAGCTAAACGAATAGCTTCTGCTTGACCTGTGTTTCCACCTCCGTGAACTTTTACACTAATATCATACTGACCAAGTGTTTCTGTTAACAAGAAAGGTTGTTGAACTTTGTATTTTAATACTTCTGTAGAAAAGTAAGTATCCAAATCGCGGCCGTTGATATTGAAATCGCCTTTTCCTTCCTCTACGTAAGCTCTAGCGATAGCTTTTTTTCTACGACCTATTTTGTGAATAGTTGCCATATATTATTTGAATTCGTTTAAATCTATTTTAGTAGGTTTTTGAGCCGCCTGATCGTGCTCCTCTCCTACATAAACCTTCATGTTTTTGTAAATCTTTCTACCCAATTTGTTTTTTGGCAACATACCTTTGATGGCACCTTCCACCAAACGAGTAGCATCTTTCTTGAATAATTGAGTAGCAGTTTCTGATCTTTGACCCCCTGGATACCCAGAAAACCTTTGATAAACTTTATCTTCCCACTTATTACCAGTAAGATTAATTTTCTCAGCATTCACAATCACAACATAATCCCCACAATCCGCATGAGGAGTAAAGTTTGGCTTGTGCTTACCGCGAAGCATTTTAGCAACTTTAGAAGCTAAACGCCCAAGATTTTGACCATCTGCATCAACCAACAACCATTGCTTATCTGCATTGGCTTGGTTTACTGAAACTGTTTTATAACTAAGTGTATCCACTGAACTGATTTTAAATATATTAATCTTCCGTAATAAAATCGGGGTGCAAATTTATAAAAATGTTTTAAGTTACCAAAATGTTTTTGGCATTTAATCACTTTTTATTTATCCTCAGATTTTAAGACTGCAAAGATATATTTAATTATTCAAATACCATCCTATTTTTAAGATTTTCTAAGTCTTCTGGTGAAATATATTTACATTTCTCTAAATCAGTCATATTTTTAAAGCCTCCTATAAACTCTTTATACTTAATTATATTCTCAGCATTCTCCTTATCCCAACCTAAATTCTCCCAATCACTCACCGTCATTATATTAGGGTTTAACTTAGAATTATTTAATATAGACTCCTCTTTGTTTTCGGCTTGTGAAGTAGATGATTTGCTAATTCTAACATAATTTTTTATTTTATTAAACATATAGTCATTTATAACAAAGCATGATTTTATCTGGTCAAGGGTTTCAAAACGCTTACCGGGTAGTGAGTTTTTATAATTTAAAATAACAGGCACTTGACGCTCACTGAAGCCCAACTCCAACCATCCGTTTGCGTCTAGTTGATTGGGGTCAAAGGCTTTTATATTCGAAAAAGACTTCTTAGATTCATATCTATTTTCCGGTTTTGATAGGCTAGATTTAGAAATCAATGTTGCCCTATGGGGCTGAATATCTATATAAGGCTCTAGCTTATTCATCATATAATCCGACATTACATAAGCTGCCCCAAACTCCTCGACATTCTTAAAATTCCCGCCCAAACTATTTCTATATTTAATTAAAGATGTCGCCTGCTTTGGACTAAAGCCAAGCTTTTCGAAACCTTTAGCGTCTAAGGCATTTGGATTGAACTTGGTAAGCTCTACCTTTTTAAATGTGTTAGCTTGAGACTTAGAACTTTCGTCTTCTTGCTTTAAAATTAAAGCTTCTTCAGTTGGAGTAAAACTGAGTTGTTGAGTCGTTTTATTCGCACCAAAAGGATAAAATTGAATGATAAGCTCTGCTATTACAATCAAAAGTATTAAAATAAAAAACCCACTCCGTTGACGCTTGGTCATGCCGAAGTGGGAAAAAAAATAGTCCTTAAGACTATTGCTATTTCTTCTTAACTTTTTCATTTTTAAACAAAGTTCCAGCCTTTAGATTTTTCATGTATTCATTTAAATCAGCTTTAACTTCATTCGACATAATATATAGTCCGATAATGTTAGGGAAAGCCATCAATAAAATCATCATATCAGAGAAATCTAACACAGCACCTAAACTAATAGATGCTCCAATTACCACAAACAACAAGAACAAGCCTTTATAAATCAATTCAGATTTAAGACTCTTTCCGAATAAGTAAGTCCAAGCGCGCATTCCGTAGTATGACCAAGAAATCATTGTAGAAATCGCGAATAAAAATACCGCAAATGCTAAGACATATGGGAACCATGAAATCACAGAACCAAAGGCATCTGAAGTTAATTGCGCTCCTGCCAAACCTTCAACTTCGTGCATTCCAGTGAAAATTAATACCAATGAAGTCAAAGTACAAATTACTACTGTATCAATAAAAGGTTCTAATAAGGCAACAAAACCTTCACTTGGTGGGTGACTTGTTTTAGCTGCTGAGTGAGCAATCGCTGCAGAACCAACACCCGCTTCATTAGAAAATGCTGCTCTTTGGAACCCAACAATTAAAACACCTATTACCCCACCCTTTAATGCCGACGGGCTAAAAGCACCATCAACAATCGCTTGGAATGCCAGACCAATATTTTGAAAGTTCATTCCAATTACTACTAAACAAGCAATTACATATACTGTTGCCATAAATGGAACAACTTTTTCTGTAACGCGTGCAATACTTTTAATCCCGCCAATAATTACGGCACCCACTAAAATAGCGGTAATTACACCAAACCAAAACCCTTGACCTCGGAACATTTCTATTTGTCCGGCAAGCTGCTCAAAAGCCTGATTCGCCTGAAACATATTTCCTCCTCCAAAAGATCCTCCTACAGTTAAGACAGCAAATACAACTGCTAAAACCTTTCCAAAACCTTTCATACCGCGCTTCTCTAAACCTTCGCTCAGATAGTTCATAGGGCCACCGAAAATCCTTCCATCTTCGTGCAGTTCTCTGTATTTAACTCCCAAAGTACATTCAACAAATTTGGTTGACATCCCCAAGAATCCAGCTACAATTAACCAGAAGGTTGCTCCTGCTCCACCTAATGAAACCGCTACAGCAACACCTGCAATATTCCCTAAACCTACGGTTCCAGATACTGCCGTTGCCAATGCTTGAAAGTGAGTTACCCTACCTGGGGCGTTGGGATCATCATATTTACCTCTCGCTAAATCGATCGCATGTTTAAAACCACGAATATTTATAAACCCCATTTTAAACGTAAAGAATATGGCAGCAACAACTAACCAAATAACAATAAATGGAATATTCTTAGTCTGCGTGCTTCCATTAGGATGCTTCAATGCTTGAGGCTTATCATACTCAACCGCCGCAAGATAAAATGCACCTTGCTCGATAACGTGAGCTTTATTTTCGGAGTCATAAATGACACCACCCTCATTGACTAAATATTTTAATTTACCATTAACGGTAGATGTAATCGGCTGAACATCTCCTTGTTTATTTTCAATTTCAGCGATTATTTGCCCCTCGCTCACCTGTGCTCCCTCCTCCAGAAGCCATTTCTTCAAAACAAATCTATCTTCTATGTCCGAAGTCCAATTTGGAATAGGTACTAGTTTTTGATCAGCATAAACTACCGGATCATAAATACCTAACCAAGAAAAAACGTCAAAAAACATGACGCCAGAAACTTTATCAACCAATGGAACAAAGAATCCATTAAACTTTTCTGTGATACTCGTAGCAGGAATGTAAATTTCCTCAGTTAATTCTTTTCCCGTAGCATCTTTAACTCTTACTGTTTTTCTAACTCCCTCTGTCAACCCTACTGATCTATTAGAAAGCGTATCGGTAGTTTCCTTCGGCCAATAATAAACGTAAGGCTCCGTTCCGCCAAATACATTTAGTCTAATTTCAGCATCATTAATTAAATCACTTGGATTAATTACCTCCGAAGTCATTCTAAACTCATCTGAACCAGCATTTAACTGTTCGGATTCCTGAGCGAAAACCAAAGACGAGATAAAAAAGAAAAATATAATAATTCGAGTCATGGATTGTGTTTAGAATTAAAAATCTAACACAATAATAGCGATTTCTTAATAAAATTCAAATATAATGTTCAAACCGTCAGTTGAGCACCCTATATTTGATAAACATATAGATTTGATAATCAACTCGTTTAGATGAATTTTTGAGCTTGCATATTTAATATAAGAAATGCAAAGGAAAGTTCAATTTAGGGCAAGATTCTTTAATATTTCAGCTAAACCTGATAGGTTTTCAATGAGAAGTTCTTATAAATCAAAAACAGATTTTCTTTTCACCACTAAACCATCTTTCACCCATAAGAAAAACGCCAATACCAAGTAAAAAACAAAGGTGACTCCGAGCGTGGCAAAAGATAAGTAAATAAACAACAAACGAAGTTTGGAAGCTCGCAAACCGAACTTATCAGAAATACGAGAAATAACCTCGAATCCGTTTCCTTCCATAGTTGCTCGCAATTTATCTAACATCATGAATGATTTTATTTCCAATTCTGCAATTTAAGCATTTTTTAGAATCGCAGTAATGTTTTTTTAATTCTAAATAAGCTTGACTATCGACTGCATCTTTAATTTGCGCACCAATTTGCTTAAAGCTTTGAATAATAGAATTATTTTCGGGCTTAATTTCTCTAACTATGTTCAGCAAATCCTCTATGTTATCGGCTCCATATTTTTTAGCATACAAATACTTAATCGGTACCACGGCGTTTAGAATGATAAGTTGAATTCTTTGTTGCGTCAGCCACTTTTCGGTATTTGTCTTAGCTATATTACCAAACGTATAATGCGTGTTCCAATAAGCGGAAGCTTTTACTTTAAGAAAAACATCATTTAATTGATTTAAAGTTTGAGCGGTCAATATTTTTGAAAATAAATTAGGTTCATTAGCATACAAATTCGACAATTGGGAAATTCTTATCGTAGGAAAATTAGGCGGCCTTAATCTCAATAATTTAAAATGATGATTTTCTAATGATTTCAAATTGTATTTATGCTTCAAAAATTGATATTGATCTGCGAGCATTTGATGAAAATCATCCGCTGGTTTATCTAAGTAGCCAGCTTGACCAAATAGAAACGCCTCTAAATTTTCAGCTTTACGATTGATTTCTTGTAAATTTTTAAATGGGAAAGATTTAGCTAACATTTCAAATGCATCTGCATTTACCTTTAAACCAAACACATAAGAAATTCGTATAAACATCAGAGCTTCCCAATCTCCATGTAAGCGTTCGAGTCGTTGCTCTAAAACACGTGACCACTCCTCTAATCTCTGAATATACAAAGCTTCTAAAAAACTAGATTTAGTGAATTCATCTACCTTATAAAAGAGGTTTTCGCATGGAATAAATTGAGTCGTAGTCTGTAGGTTTTTATAGTTTTCGAAAAGACTTAATGGAATTCTGCTATTCATTTCTACCAACGGACAGTCATGTGGCATCTCGTCGGTATCGTGATGATAAACTACGTGAAGAATTAAATTTTCATAATTTGGGTCATGATCATGCCCATGAAGATGCCAATCTGAAGTTTTGACATGAATTTCCACATTACCATGCCATGATATTTCTCTAATTTTAAGACTAGCATTCAAAAAATCTGGACCTGCATTAACATTTCTGAGTCCTGGTTTTTCAACAAAAACTTCCTCGCCATCCCATGTAATTAAAGGATTATCGAACAGTTTAAACTGCCAAATATAATATAGAAAGTCCTCAGTCAAAAGTCTCGTTTTGACTAAGTTATAAAAAGAAAACTATTTAATCTTAAAAATTATTCAGTTTTGAAACTTAAATCGATTAAAAAACCTCATCACTACCAGCCTGCAACTTCGCCGTATTTTCAGCAAGCTTGAGCGCATCGATCATTTCTTGAATATCACCATTCATGAAATTGTCTAAATTAAAGATGGATTTATTAATTCTATGATCGGTAACGCGACCTTGTGGATAGTTATAGGTTCTAATTTTAGCCGAACGGTCTCCACTTGAAACTAGAGATTTTCTTTGTTCTGATCGTTCATTTTGAGCTTTTTCTAACTCAATTTCATACAATTTAGCACGTAATAATTGTAAAGCTTTTTCCCTATTCTTATGTTGAGAACGAGATTCTTGGCATTGAATTGTAATTCCAGAAGGATGGTGAGTCAATTGAACCTTAGTTTCAACTTTGTTTACATTCTGCCCTCCAGCACCACTCGAACGAGCTGTTTGGTATTCTAAGTCAGCTGGGTTAATTTCAATATCAACTTCTTCTGCTTCTGGTAGTACTGCCACCGTAATAGCCGAAGTATGCACCCTTCCTTGTGATTCTGTTTCTGGAATCCGCTGAACACGGTGAACTCCAGATTCGAATTTCATAGTTCCATAAACTCGATCTCCCGAAACTTCCATCACCAATTCCTTGTATCCTTTAATACTACCTTCGTTAGCATTTAGAATTTCGAATTTCCAATTCTTTTCTTTGAAGTACATGGTATACATTCTGAAAACATCTTCCACGAATATGGCTGCTTCATCCCCACCAGTACCAGCACGTAATTCCACAATTACGTTTTTATCATCTGCAGGATCTTTAGGAATCAACATAAACTTGATTTCTTCTTCAAAATCAGATAAATTAGAAAGCACCTCATCTTTTTCCATTTTCGCTAATTCAATCATGCCAGGATCCTCTGAATTTTCTATAATTTCATTGGCCTCTTCAAGCAAGTTTAGACGCGCTTCATAGTCCTTTTTGACTTCCATATATTCCTTTAAATCGGAATATTCTTTGTTTAATTTGGCATAACGTTCATGGTCTTGAATAATATCAGGTTGAATAATTAAATCCTGAATTTCATCAAAACGTTGTTGTATACCTTGTAATTTTTCTAATAAATCTGACATATGATGGCTGGAATTTTCTTCTTATAAAAGAGATGCAAATATATATAAAATTGATTTAGAGTTAATACTTATATATAGATAGTCTTTAGGTTTTAAGATAGATTTATAAGTTTGTAATCAAATTCTTGCGCATAAAAAAATCCGCTCATCACTGAACGGATTTAAAATAATTGAAGTTTAATTTTATCTCAAAAACATCATTTCACGATATTTTGGTAATGGCCACATTTCGTCGTCCACCATCATTTCTAATTCATCGACATGAAAACGGATTTCTTCCATTCTTGGCTTCACTTTATCACAAAAATACTCAGCTTTTTCTTGTGCGTCTTCCATTTCAATAGCCATATTTTTATCCTCTAATAAAGCCTCTGTTAATCTCTTCAATTCAGAGTTATGAGAAGAAATTTTCTGAATAAATTCAAATTCTTCTTTTCCATATTCCATAAAATCTGGTCCGAAAATATCTTTTAGGCCCTTAACGTTTTCAATTAATTCATTCTGATATCTGATAGCCGTTGGAACAATGTGATTTCTCGCTAAATCTGCTAAAACCTGAGATTCTATCGCTATTAAATTACTATATTTCTCAAGTTTAATTTCATTCCTAGCCCTTACCTCTCTTTCGGTTAAAATTCCTGTTTCAACATAAACATCGATATTCTTTTTCTCTAACTCAATGGCTAAAGCTTCGGGTGTAGAAACTAGATTTTTTAAGCCACGCTTTTTTGCTTCTTCAACCCATGCTTGAGAGTAACCATCGCCCTCAAAACGAATCTTTTTACTAGTTTTAATATACTCTCTTAAAACATTAAAAATAGCTTCGTCTTTTTTCAGACCTTTTTTAATTAAAGCATCAACTTCTTTTTTGAATTCGCGTAATTGCTTGGCCATAATAGTATTCATTACCGTCATGATTTCAGCACAGTTGGCAGTTGAACCTACCGCACGAATTTCAAATTTATTACCTGTGAAAGCAAAAGGAGAAGTTCTGTTTCTATCGGTATTATCCAATAAAATCTCTGGAATTTTACCAATCAAATTTAATTTTAAATTTGTCTTTTCATCAGGACTTAATTTCCCTTTTTTCACTTTTTCTAACTCATCTAAAACGCTAGATAAGGCAGAGCCAATAAACACAGAAATAATTGCTGGCGGTGCTTCATTTGCTCCTAACCTGTAATCGTTGGTAGCCGTAGCGATAGCCGAACGAATTAAATCTCCATACTCAGAAACAGCTTTAATAGTATTCACAAAAAATGTAAGAAACTGAAGGTTTTTCTTAGGGTTCTTACCTGGACTTAATAAGTTATCTCCAGCATCTGTAGCCAAAGACCAGTTGTTATGTTTACCAGAACCATTCACACCTTTGAATGGTTTCTCATGTAATAGAACTTTAAAATGATGCTTTCTAGCAATACGCGCCATAATATCCATTAACAATGAATTGTGGTCAACAGCTAAATTCGCCTCCTCAAACATAGGAGCAAGCTCAAATTGATTGGGTGCAACCTCATTGTGACGTGTAGTAACAGGGATTCCTAACTTTAAACTTTCTCTTTCTAATTCCTTCATGAAGTTCATCGTCCTTGCTGGAATGGAACCAAAATAATGATCATCTAATTGCTGCCCTTTTGCTGGTGCATGACCAAGCAATGTTCTACCCGTAAGTTGCAAATCGGGTCTTGCATTCACAAAACCTAAATCAACCAAAAAATATTCTTGCTCCCAACCCAAAGTTGCCTGAACTTTTTTAGTATTACGATCAAAGTAAGCCTTCATAACATCGGTTGCAGCCACATCTATTTCATTTAAAGCTTTTAATAAAGGTGTTTTATAATCCAATGTCTCGCCCGTATAGGAAATAAACACCGAAGGTATACATAAGGTAGTCCCGATAATAAAAGCGGGAGAAGTTGGATCCCACGCTGTATATCCGCGTGCCTCGAATGTATTTCTAATTCCTCCGCTCGGGAAAGATGAAGCATCTGGCTCTTGCTGAATTAACATACTACCATTAAAACGTTCAATTGCTTTCCCAGGCTCTATGGGTGTAAAGAAAGAATCATGTTTCTCTGCAGTTGCACCATTGAGTGGCTGAAACCAGTGTGTATAATGGGTCACACCTTTAGCTAATGACCAATCCTTAAGCGCAACCGCAATCTGATCAGCGATGTCCCGCGATATCTTATCTCCTCTCTCAACGGCTCCGCTAATACTTTTATAAGCTTCCTTGGTAAGATATTCTCTCATGGTATCCATTGAAAATACATTATCGCAAAAGTATTCCGATAATTTTTTCTCTAATAGGACTTCGCGGTCTGGCAAAGTACTTAATTTCTCGATGGCTTTGAATCGTAATGTAGACATATAATTTTATATTTGTTTCGACAAATTTAAAATAAAATTACTTTACCCCCTATATAATTCAGGTAAAATTTAAATAAAATTACATTTGGTTGAAATCAACCCTACTTTTGCATAGGTTAAAACACTAAATAAACAAAAGCAACGTATGCAAGCACTAAAATTAAACCATGAGGTCGACTTAATCTGAATTTCTTGCCAATTTGAGACATGGGTAACAGGATTAAAGAAAATCCAAGCATCCACCATATATCATTTGTAATAAAACGAACATCTTCTACCATGATAGGTTGAATAATGGCAGTAATTCCTAATACCGAAAGAATATTAAAAATATTTGACCCAACAAGGTTTCCAAAAGATATAGACCTTTCGCCTTTTATGGCTGCAATAACCGAAGCTGCCAATTCTGGAACACTGGTTCCAATGGCCACAATCGTTAATCCAATCACACTCTCTGGAACATTAAAGCTAATCGCAATATTCTTAGCACTATTAACCAATAACTCCGAGCCCAACCATAAACCTGCTGCACCGATGATTAAGTAGAAAAATATAATTATCCATTTCTCATAAACTTTAGTTCGTTTTTGAGTCACCGAAGAATAAGAGGGCTTTTGAGTTTTAATTAAAAAGTATAAAAACAAGCTTAAAAATAAATTAAATACAATCCCATGCCATCTCAATATACCATTATAGTATATCAAGAAAAACATTGCCATAAGGGTAGATATAATCAAGAAAATCCAATCAGTTTTAAAGAACTTACGTGGAATGTTTATGGGAGAAATAAGTAACGTAACACCCAAAACCAATCCTATGTTGGCTACATTAGAACCTATAACATTTCCTAAAGCAATTCCAGAAGAGCCAACCAATGCGGCTTTAATACTCACAATTAATTCAGGCATTGAGGTTGCAAATGAAACGACTGTAAGCCCAATCATCATAGAAGACATTCCTAATCTTGACGCCAATGCAACAGAAGACTTTAGTAGCCAATTTCCGCCTAATACAAGTAATCCGAAACCAGCTATTAATAATAGAATGTCTAAAAGCATAAAGAATCTGTTTTGATATATAATGCAAATATAGGGTGTTTAGAAAGCTTATCTTTAAAAGCACCTCAATAGAATTGATCATTGGATAAAAAATTTAATTAATCTGAGAATTTCAATCTGTTCATCTTGTTTCGTAAGCTTCTCGTCTTGTTATCCTTAAAAACCCAAAAAATTCCTTAATTTTACCTACTTCAAAGTAAAGTTTATGAGTACAGCAACAGATACTAAGAAATCTAAAGATAACAATCATATTTATTCGCCTAAAAACCATATTCGTATGGTAACTGCGGCCGCGTTATTTGATGGGCATGATGCAGCTATTAATATCATGCGACGCATCATTCAGCGAACAGGTGTAGAGGTAATTCATTTGGGGCATGATCGCTCGGTAGATGAAGTAGTGAATTGTGCTATACAAGAGGATGCACAGGCCATTGCAATGACATCTTACCAAGGAGGACACAATGAGTACTTCAAATACATGTATGATTTACTAAACGAAAAAGGTGCTGGACACATCAAGATTTTTGGTGGCGGTGGTGGTGTTATTCTACCAGAAGAAATCAAGGATTTGATGGATTATGGTATCGGTAGAATTTATTCTCCAGATGATGGTCGTGAATTAGGTCTACAAGGCATGATCAACGATATGGTAGAAAGATCAGACTTTGCAACAGGAGAAGAATTATCTTCTGAAATGATTTCTAGATTATCTACGCATAACATGGTTGATGTTGCGCATAGTATCTCAGCTATCGAAAACAATCCTGAAAAGTTTGAAAGTTTAATTAAAGAAATCGAAAAGAAAGCCAATGCACATGAAACCAAGAACATTCCAGTAATTGGGATTACAGGCACAGGTGGAGCTGGTAAATCATCTTTAGTGGATGAAGTAGTTCGGAGATTCTTAATGAATTTCCCTGATAAGAAGATTGGAATTATTTCTGTTGACCCAACCAAACGTAAGACTGGTGGTGCATTATTAGGTGATAGAATTAGAATGAACTCTATCAACCACCCTAATGTTTATATGCGCTCGATGGCGACGCGTTCGGCTAACGCATCGATTTCTAAGCATGTAGCACCTGCCTTAGATGTTTTAAAAGTTGCTGGTTTTGATTTGATTATTCTTGAAACATCGGGAATTGGACAAAGTGGCGCTGAAGTTTTAGAATATTCAGATTTACCTATCTATGTAATGACGCCAGAATATGGTGCAGCGACTCAATTAGAGAAAATTGATATGCTTGACTTTGCAGAGTTGGTAGTTGTAAATAAAACGGATAAAAAAGGGGCTCTAGATGCCCTACGCGATGTTAAGAAACAATACCAAAGAAATCACGAATTGTTTATGCAATCTCCTGATGAAATGCCGGTATATGCAACTCGTGCTTCTCAGTTTAATGATCACGGAACTAACGAATTCTATGCAGCATTAATTGCAAAAGTAAATGAACTAACAAATAATAAGTTCAATGCTGAGTTATTTCATGCGGCAGAAGCTGAAGAGAACTTATTCATCATTCCGCCCAGAAGACAAAGGTATTTATCTGAAATTGGTGAAGAGTCCCAACGCTATGAAACTTGGGTAAAAAACCAAACTGAATTAGCTGATAAGCTTTATGCTATTAAAAAGACTTTAGACTTGGTTGAGAATAAGGAGCTGAAGCTAGATAGCGATTCTCTTTCTGCTAAATTCGAAGATTTAAAAGAAGATTTAGATAAGGACAACTGGAAAACATTAGAAGGTTGGGAAGACGAGAAAAAGCGTTACAAAGCAGACGAATATATTTTCAAGGTTCGAGACAAGGAAATTAAAATTAAGACGCATACTGAGTCTCTTTCTCATACACAAATTCCAAAAGTTTGTTTACCAAAATATAAAGCTTGGGGTGATGTTCTAACTTGGGTATTAAGAGAAAATGTTCCAGGGAAATTCCCTTACACAGCAGGTATTTATCCTTTTAAACGCGAAGGTGAAGACCCAACCAGAATGTTTGCTGGTGAAGGTGGGCCAGAGCGTACCAACAAACGTTTCCATTATGTGAGTTTAGGAATGCCATCAAAGAGATTATCTACGGCATTTGACTCGGTAACTCTATACGGTCAAGATCCAGGTGAGCGTCCTGATATTTATGGTAAAATTGGTAATGCTGGGGTTTCGATTGCAACTTTAGATGATGCTAAAAAACTTTATTCAGGTTTTGATTTAAGCAATCCCATCACCTCTGTTTCTATGACCATTAATGGTCCGGCAGCTATGTTGTTAGGCTTCTTTATGAACGCAGCCATTGATCAAAATTGTGAGAAATTCATTAAAGAAAATGGATTAGAAGATAAAGTTGAGGCAAAACTTAAAGAGAAATTCGACGATAATGGATTAGAAAGGCCAACTTATCAGGGGGATTTACCTCAAGGGAATGACGGTCTTGGGCTTATGTTATTAGGTTTAACAGGAGACGAGGTTTTAGAGGCAGACGATTACACCCGAATAAAAGAAGAGACTTTAAAACAAGTTCGTGGAACGGTTCAAGCAGATATTTTAAAAGAGGATCAAGCACAAAATACGTGTATTTTCTCTACCGAATTCGCTTTAAAATTAATGGGAGATGTTCAGCAGTACTTCATCGACGAAGGTGTTAGAAACTTCTACTCCGTATCTATTTCTGGTTACCATATTGCAGAGGCTGGAGCTAATCCAATTACACAATTAGCATTTACCTTAGCCAACGGGTTTACTTATGTTGAATACTACTTAAGTCGAGGAATGGACATCAACAAATTTGCTCCAAACTTATCGTTCTTCTTCTCTAATGGTATCGATGCAGAATATGCTGTGATTGGACGAGTTGCAAGACGTATTTGGGCAAAAGCAATGCGTAATAAATACGAAGCTAATGAGCGTTCACAAATGTTGAAATACCATATTCAAACAAGTGGTAGATCATTACATGCACAAGAAATAGATTTCAACGATATTAGAACTACGCTACAAGCCTTGTACGCGATTTACGACAACTGTAATTCGTTACACACCAATGCTTATGATGAAGCTATCACAACGCCTACCGAAGCAAGTGTACGTCGTGCCATGGCAATTCAGTTGATCATCAACAAAGAACTAGGTTTAGCTAAAAATGAAAACCCTATTCAAGGTGCATTTATCATAGAAGAATTAACCGATTTGGTGGAAGAAGCAGTTTATGCGGAATTCGATAGAATTACAGATCGTGGTGGAGTTTTAGGTGCTATGGAAACTATGTATCAGCGAGGTAAGATTCAAGAAGAGAGTTTATACTACGAACATTTGAAGCATACAGGCGAATTCCCAATTATTGGGGTGAATACGTTCTTGAGTAAAGATGGTTCGCCGACGGTAACGCCAGGTGAAGTAATTCGTTCTACAGAAGAAGAAAAACAATACCAGATTACCGCTTTAAATAATTATCATAAAGCAAACGAAGAAAAAGCAGCTAAAGCTATTGAAGATTTAAAATCAACGGCACTACACAATGATAATATATTTGACGCTTTAATGGAAACAACCAAATATTGCTCATTAGGAGAAATCACACACTCTCTATATGAGATTGGAGGTAGATACAGAAGAAATATGTAATTCTTTGTTTTAAAAACTAGCTATAAATGGTCACGTATTTGTTAAAGTATATGGCCATTTTTAATATCCAATTTATCCATAAAATTCATGTAAACTCTTGATACAAATTAATTTGTTATCTTTAAGGATAATTTTTTATAAAAATGACAATCAAAATTACGGTGAAGGGCAAAGTACAAGGTGTTTTCTTTAGAGACACTTCCAAAGAAATTGCCGACAACATGAACATTAGAGGAACTGTTGAGAATCTCAATAATGGCGATGTGGAAATTTTAGCACAAGGCAAGAGGAAAAATTTAAAAGAATTTTTAAAATGGTGTGATGAAGGTCCTGAAGATGCAGAGGTTAAAGAAGTGACCTGGAAAGAGATACCTAATTCTAATTTCTTAAAGAATTTTATTATCAAACGCTGGTAATTCCAAGCGTATAAAACAAAAAAACCTGTAAAGACTAAAATGTCTTTACAGGTTTTTACTTTTTTATAACTCCAGAATTATTTCTTTAAATCCGGTCTTGTTGGTCTTACCTCTATTTTACTTGGCAAGGTACGAGGATGCATTTGCAATAAGTCCCAAACTAACTTACCAATATCTTCTGGTTGAATTTTCCAAGCGTCTTTCTCAGACGGTTCATGGTTGTTAAATTCTGATTTCACCGAACCTGGCATAATCGTAGACACCTTAATATTATGTTCTCTTAAGTCTAACATAGCAGCTTGCGTAAAGCCAACGACACCAAATTTAGAAGCATTATATCCTGCTCCATTGGCAAAGAAATTCGTTCCAGCCAAACTTGCTAAAGTCATATAATAACCTTCTGATTTTTTCAACGCCTCAAAACTTGCTTTCAAAGTATGAAAACAACCTGTTAGATTGGTTTCAATCATCTGCTTCCATTTATCAATTTCCAATTCATAAACTGGCGCAAAATGCCCAACACCTGCATTCGCTAATACAACATCTAACTGACCAAATTTTTCGATGATTTGCTCAACAGCCTTTTGTTCATCTTCATACTTGGTGACATCCGAAGATATTCCCAAAACTTTAGAATCATCTGAACTTAATTTTTTGGCCGCTTCTAGAGCCGTTTCTAATTTTCTACCAGAAATCGCAACACGCATTCCTTTCTCTAATAAAATTTGAGCAACTCCAAAACCAATTCCGTGAGTTCCTCCTGTAATGTAAGCTACTTTATTTTTGTAATCCATAAGGTTTATTTTAAAAATATGAATTGAACATAACTTCAAAAACCTCTCCAATACTGATCAACTGACTATAAGTCCACTTTATGATTTCGTTCGAATAAAAATGACGCCACAGAATTGAACATATTAAATTCCATGGCGCCAAAGTATTAAAACAAAAAAGTATAAATGCAGGTCTTCTAATTTTTTATAATCCTATCGTCAAACCAGCATTTACAGCTAATAAATAAGGTTGAACTTCATCGTTAGCAGTAACCGTATTAATCATATAACGTACTTGTGGCTCTACGTTCGCAGAAATCTTATCGCTAAGCTTATAATCTAATTTAACACCAGCATTGGCAGAAAACGAAACAGATTTCATATTGGTTGATTCAGCAAAAAGTGAGTTTTGTTCAGCTAAATAAACATCGTTCTTATTTAAAAACAAGGTACTCAACCCTCCTGTAGCTGCCATATTCATTTTTTTATTATCTGTCAATTGATACTCCACCTCCACAGGCACTTCAATAAATTGAAGTTCATGAGAAATACCTTCTCTCATTCTCTTACCTGCATCTAATTCATTGGCAGCATAGGTAGATGTTGCTTGTCGATGATCCGATAAATCAACGCCTAAATTGGAATGACTTTTCAAATTATAACGAATCTGACCATCCATTGTATTCACGCTTAGCGGAACATCGTAGGTTTCTTGCTGAAAATCAATTATACCAAGACCTGCTCGCATTTTTAAACGATCATTCACTTTATAAGAAGCCTTAGCCCCATAAGAAGTGGCTAATTTATTTTCAATTTTTAACGCATTATACTCTGGTGCAATTAAACTTGCCTCATTGAAACTCCCCAAGTAAGCTGCACCTGCATAAGGAGAAATTTCAAAGCTTTTTCTCTTTCTTGGTTTTAATTCTTCTACATTATTTTGATTCTCATCTTCTCCCAACAAATTTAAATCTGATACATTAGAAGCATGTAAATCATTCCATGTCTTATTTGCCTGACTAGCATTATTAGTCTGCTTTCTAAAGGGTGAGATCAAAGCCGCTAAAGTGTTCACACGTCGTTTTGGAAAAATATCAAAATTCACATTCTTAGCATTATTTTTCTCCTGAAGCTCTGAATCTGTCCATAAACTAGCAAAGAAATTCATCACTTTATTTCCTCTCAAAACACTATTTGAATTATCTTTCATCTGAACAAGATTATTACCTGGTTGTATACCAGCATTATGAGTATATCCACTATCATTCATAGTAGACTGCTTCCACTCCTCTACATGATTATCAATCTTTAAATCGGAAGCATCCTTCGAGTTATGTATATCACTATTTAAAGTTTCAGCCCCTGATTGAGTAGACTTTACAATTGAACTTTCTGTATTTTGAAGATTTGATTTGTTAAGTTCATCCAGGTCAAATGGATTTGACAACCAAATACCTACCGCCACAAAAGCAGGAATCAAAACAGCTGCTATACTTAGCCATTTAGCCCATGGTTTAGCCTTTGGTTTTTGGTTTTGCAAAGCAGATGAAATATGATCCCACGCAATTGGCGAGGGTTGCATCTCATGGTGTTGCAAGCTTTCTTTTATTTTATTTTCAAATTTATCTTGCATTTTAGGCTATATTGGTTTTAACATATTTTTTTTTTAGCTCTTTTCTTAGCCAAGCTTTGGCACGCGAAAGATTTGATTTAGAAGTTCCTACAGAAATATTTAAAGATTCAGCAATCTCTGCATGCGTATAATTTTCTACAACATACATATTGAAAACTAATCTATATTGATCTGGTAGTTCTTGTATGGTTGAAATCAACTCATCATTAGAATAAGGTAATTCAACTTCTTCTTCCTCTTCTAATTCTTGTTCTTGGTAAATCTGTGGATTATCCGTTACAATCGTCAAACGTTTACTCCTGAATTTATCCATGCATTTATTGACCATTATTCGCCTTAGCCATCCTTCAAAAGAACCATCTCCATTGTAAGAATCTATCTTTTGAAAAGCTTTGATAAAGGCTTCCTGAAAAGTATCCTGCGCATCATCTCTACAATGGGAATAACGCATACATACTGCGAACATGACAGATGAAAATCTTTCATATATCTCGCTTTGTGCTTTCGGATCATTCCGTTTACAGCGTTCAATCAGTATGTTAAGATCGGATTTCAGATAACAGAATTCAGTGATTAACGAATATAAATCTCTTTTGTCAAGAAAACATCTTCATTGGTTTCTTCGTCTACACCAGCCCAGAATCTAAAGTTGTACCAACCTCTTGTTTGTGGCATAAAGTAAAAAGACGGTCCAATCACAGATTCTGCACCACATTCAGAATCATCAAATCTCACAAACCAAGCCGTCACAGTTCTCTCATTCCCTACAATATCATATCCATGCGTTTGAAAATTCTCACAATCCTGATATAATTTTGTATAAGTTTTTATCTCCACTCTTTGGTTTAACATTGCCGTATCGGGCATAGAAATACTATCAATCCCACGTCCAACATAGTGAAAACTAGAATGTGCATCGTCATCGCTACAAGACCACAAGGTCAGCACTGTGAATAAAATACCAATGATCCAAAAATTTCTCATTTTATTTATTTTATTAAATATTTTAGGTTTTCTACAAGTTAGACGCCCATTTAAATTCAAGGTTGCGTATAGTTTTCAAAGTTATTTTTCTTTGGGCGCTTTATCTGGCTATTCGCTGCAATCCAGAGTGCGCTCCGCTCCTAAACTTTATCCCATATAAATATACTCAAAGTCCATTAGAAAGCATGCAAAACCATCTATTATCTTAATATAAATGATTTTTTCCAATAAAAAAAAGCCCTGATTTCTCAGAGCTTTTCATACTATATATTTTCCAACAACACGAATTAAGTATTCATACTAACTAAAAACTCTTCATTTGATTTAGTCATTTCCATTTGCTTCTTGATGAATTCCATTGCTTCAACAGGATTCATGTCTGCCATGTGGTTTCTAAGAACCCACATACGTTTAGAAGTTGGTTCATCTAATAATAAATCATCACGTCTTGTTGAAGAAGAAACCAAGTCGATAGCAGGGAATACACGTTTATTAGCAATCTTACGATCTAATTGCAACTCCATGTTACCAGTACCTTTAAACTCTTCGAAGATTACCTCATCCATCTTAGAACCCGTGTCAATCAATGCTGTTGCAATAATCGTTAATGATCCGCCTCCTTCAATATTTCTAGCGGCACCAAAGAATCTTTTTGGTTTGTGCAATGCATTGGCATCAACCCCACCCGATAAGATTTTACCAGATGCAGGAGCAACTGTGTTATAAGCTCTTGCTAAACGTGTGATTGAGTCTAATAAAATCACCACATCATGTCCACATTCTACTAATCTCTTAGCTTTTGAAAGCACAATATTGGCAACTTTCACGTGACGCTCTGCTGGCTCATCAAAAGTTGAAGCCACTACTTCACCTTTCACATTTCTTTGCATATCCGTCACCTCCTCTGGACGCTCATCAATCAATAAAATGATTTGATAAACCTCTGGATGATTAGCAGCAATCGAGTTCGCAATGTCTTTCATCAACATGGTTTTACCCGTCTTTGGTTGAGCTACAATCATTCCACGTTGTCCTTTTCCAATAGGAGCAAACAAATCTACAATACGCGTAGAAACTGTACTTCTCTTATTAGCAATATGAAAACGCTCTTGTGGAAATAATGGAGTTAAGTGTTCAAAAGAAACACGATCTCTTACATAGCTAGGTTCGCGACCATTGATTTCAACAATCTTCAATAAAGGGAAATACTTTTCTCCTTCTTTTGGTGGACGAACTTCTCCAACAACCGTATCACCTGTTTTTAAACCAAAAAGTCTAATTTGTGATTGTGAAACATAAACATCATCTGGAGATGGTAAGTAATTAAAGTCAGACGATCTTAAAAAACCATAACCCTCATTCATCATATCCAAAACACCCTCTGAACGAATAATACCATCGAACTCGTAGTTTGGATCTAGATATTTATTCTTGTGTTTGTTTTGACTTTGGGGCGCATTGCTTTTATTTCCATTAACATCATTTCCTTTTTGGTTTTGATTGGATTGATTTCTATTATCGTTGCGCTGATTCCCTTTCTGATTGTTGTGCTTAGGCTTGTTTTGCTGATTCTGATTAGAATCTTTGTCTTTGTTCTGATGCTTATTGCTTTGAGCATCTTTATCATGGCCATGATTCTTGTTATCATGATCTTGATTCTTATTTTGACTGTTGTCTTTATTAGAACCCTGATTCTTTTGACTAGTATGTTGGCTATGTGTATTTTTTCTTTGAGGTTGAGCTTTTTGTTGTGAATTCCTTGGCTCTCTCTCTTTTTGATCTTTATTGTTAGCTTGGTGATCAGCCTGTGATTTGTTCTCGCTATCGTTAGACCTTTGATTGTGTTTAGCCTGTGGCTTAGATCTTTGTTTTTTAGGATTATGGTCCTTTTTACTTTGTTTAGCTTCTTGTACTCTTTTATTGGTAGGCTCTGCAGCAGAAACGTTTTTAATTGCAGAAGGATTAGCTGCCTGATGATCTAAGATAAGATAGATAAGTTCTTGTTTCTTTAAAGGCTGAAAACCTTTTAAACCAAAATCTTTAGCAATTCCTCGAAGATCAGCAACTTTCTTGCCTTTCAATTCATTTAAATCGAACATATAGTTTGTGAATGTGATTGTTTAAAATGTAAATTTTTCAAGTGAAAAATAGGAGAAAGTCGTTGTTGTATGGTATTCTCTTGATGCAATATTACAAATAAATTACGAAACACTGCAAAAAAAAATAATATCTGAAAAACCTATGTATTATAGCTTTATACCAATTTCTGGAATTTAAAAGATTAGATTTAAAATTAAGCTTCCCTTTTTGAGCAAAATTTGATATATTTGCGGTCGATAATTAGAATATGATTCAGAGAATACAATCTATTTTTTTATTTCTTGCAGCACTTGTTTCAGGTGTTTTTTCGAATATTTTTGATCTTTGGAAAAGTGGATCAGAATGGATGCAAGCCAATGATTATACAGTAATTTATGCACTTTTTATTGCCTCTGGTATTTTAGCCTTAGCCAATATTTTCTTTTTTGGAAATCGAAAGCGCCAAATGCTGTTTAATGCTATTAATATCTTTTTGAATATAGTGTTGGTGGGACTATTGGTTTATCAACTATACAATTTACCTGGAGAAGGTTTATCTTCTGAGAAAGGTATTGGGTTATTTCTTCCTGTAATTTCGATGTTGTTGCTTTGGCTAGCCAATCGCAGCATTATCAAGGACGAAAAACTTGTAAAATCGGTAGATCGAATCCGATAATCGCACTTACTTATTTATATTGAGTGTTGGAAGCAGTTGAGAAATCAACTGCTTTTTTATTTCTATTTAGCCAAATCGTATAAGTTAGATATAAGAAACTGACAGTTCAGCCGCAAACGTGTGCGTGACTTTAAAATATGCTTAGCAAGTTAAAATCATTTTA
>CAZKJO010000001.1:52325-58443 GCA_964553105.1 uncultured Weeksellaceae bacterium
AGCCGCAAACGTGTGCGTGACTTTAAAATATGCTTAGCAAGTTAAAATCATTTTAAAACTACCCGAAATTCTGCATTCTAATCAGATTAGCATAAATTCCATTTTGCTCAATTAAATCTAAATGCTCGCCAGTTTCTTTAATTTCACCAGAATCCATAACAATAATCTTATCTGCATTTTGAATGGTAGACAAACGGTGAGCAATTACCAAAGAAGTTCTATTGGTCATCATATTATCTAAAGCCTCTTGAACCAAACGCTCTGATTTAGTGTCCAATGCCGAAGTTGCCTCATCTAAAATCATAATAGGCGGGTTTTTCATCACAGCTCTAGCAATAGACAAACGCTGTTTCTGTCCACCGGATAGCTTGCCTCCACTTTCCCCAATATTCTCATAATATCCGTTAGGAAGCGTGACAATAAACTCATGGGCATTGGCAATCATAGCCGCTTCTTGCACCATATCTATGGTAGCATCTTCTTTTCCCATGGTAATATTATTGTAAATACTATCATTAAACAAAACAGATTCTTGAGTAACCATTCCCATCAATGCTCGGTAATCATCTAATTTAACGTCTTGAATCGGTGTTCCGTCAATAAGGATTTCTCCTTCGGAAACGTCATAAAAACGTGTAATTAAGTTGGCCACAGTAGTTTTACCACTACCCGATTGCCCTACCAATGCAACTGTTTCTCCTTTATTAATAACCAAATTAAAATTCTTTAATACAGGTTGATCAGATTCATACGAAAAAGAAACATTTCTAAATTCAATGCTTTTCTCAAATTTGGTTAATGGTTTGGCATCCACTTTTTGGTTTACAACCACATCCGCATCCAAAACTTCAAAAACTCGTTCGGCAGAGGCATTACCCCTTGAAACGTCTGAAAATGATTTAGATAAAGCTTTTGCTGGATCTAACAATTGAAAGAATAAACCTAAAAATAAAATAAAAGCAGGTCCTTCTAAACCTTCACCTTCCAATACTAACTTACCTCCAAACCAAACCAACATAATAATCGTTAATGAACCTAAAAGTTCACTGGTTGGAGAAGCTAATTCATATTTACGCTCAACTCTATTGGTCAATGATCTCCAATGTGTATTTGTATCAGAGAATCTTGTGCTCAAATGCTTTTCGGCATTAAACATTTTTACAATTTTGGCTGCACTTAAGGTTTCTTCTACCTGAGAAATTAAATTTCCTAAAACTTTTTGAGCCTCTCGCGTATCATTCTTCAAGCTTTTAGAAATCGTGGAAATCACCAATCCCATAACTGGCAGTATTACGAAAGCGGCTAAGGTTAATTTCCAATTCATAAAAATCAACATCGCCAAAGTAGCTATAATCATTATTGGAGCACGGAAGAACTCGATAATTGGCATCAATGTGAATCGCTGAACACCATCCACATCACTTGAAATCCTGGTCATAATATCTCCTTTTCTCTGATCTGTAAAATAAGCAACTGGTAAGGCCAATAACTTATTATACATAGCATTTCTGATGTCTCGAGAAGTTCCAGATCTCAGTGCAATCATATAATATTGAGCGATATACCTGAAGAAGTTTCTGAAAAAGAACATTACAACCGTAACAGCACATAGCCAAGCCAAAACGGTTAATTGACCATGTTGCTCCATTAGATTTGCGACATAAATTGTGGCATCATGTTGCAATTCATCAAACAAGCTAATATCATTTGCTGTAGTATCTAATGGCTCTAAATCTTCCTTCTTAACATTGTCAAAAAGTATCTTTAGAATAGGTAAAATGGATGTAATAGAAACAATGGCCATTAATGAATAAAGGACATTAAACACAATGCTTAGCACAAAGTAGATGCGATAAGGTTTCGCGAACTCTAATATACGTCTGAATGGACTCATATTTAATTTTGAATTTTCAAAGGTAATCAAATTGTATTTCTTTGAATAGAGCTTATTATTTTCCTAACTTTGAACATACAAGATTTAGAATGAATTTACAGAAAAAGATTGAATCTCATATTCGCATTGTCGAAGGTTTTCCTAAGGAAGGCATCTCATTTAAAGACTTTAGTGGCGTTTTCCAAAATGCCGAATTATCCAAAGAAATTATTGAAACTTTTGCTAACCACGTAAGAGGTGAAGTCGATTTGGTCTGCGGTATCGAAAGTAGAGGATTTATTTTTGGTTTCCCCATTGCCTTGGCCTTAAATGTTCCATTTGTAATGGTGCGCAAAGAAGGAAAGCTTCCACCGCCTATTGTTTCTGCCAGTTATAAACTAGAATACGGAGAAGCAACCCTTGAGATTGTTGAAGGGCAAATACCAATTGGTGCTCGTGTTCTGATTCATGATGATGTCTTGGCTACAGGAGGAACTGCTGCTGCATGTAGTGAGCTAGTTAGGAAAGTTGGAGCTATTCCTGCATCCTACTCCTTCTTGGTTGAATTAGACTTCTTAAACGGTAAATCTAAAATTGAATCAGATGCAGAAGTATTTTCATTGATTCATTATCAATCTTAAAATTCAGATCACGATTATACTTAATTTTTAAGTAATTATTATTTTTTAAAAAAATAGCTGAAATACATTTAAATTTCATTTCTGAATAGTTGTGAATATTAAAAGGTATTTCTAAATTGCCCTTTCCCTGAAATTTAATTTCCATGATTTTAAATGTAACCAATGAAACCGATACGCTGAAAGCTGTTGTTTTAGGACAACCAGGAGGCATGGGTGAAGACCCAGAATTAAAAGACACCTTTGACTCCAAGTCGAGAGAAAGTGTTAAGCGCGGTATTTATCCAAGTGAAGAAGATGTCACCAAAGAGATGGAAGCTTTTGAAAAAGTGCTTAAAAAGCATGATGTTCAAGTTTTTAGACCTTGGGTGATAGAGGATTTGAATCAAGTATTTTCTCGTGATGTTGGTTTTGTAATTGATGATAAATTCATCATTGCCAACCTTATCGAAGACAGAGAAGAAGAACAGAAAGCATACGAGCGCATTATTGATTCTATCTCTGAGAAAAATATCATTAAAACTCCAGATGATGTACATGTCGAGGGAGGTGATGTGATTTTATGGAATGAATTTATGTTTGTAGGCTGCTATAAACAAGATGATTATTCTAATTATAAAACAGCACGAACCAACGCTAAAGCTGTTGAGTTCTTAAAACATCATTTCCCACACAAATGGGTGATTGACATGGAATTAGTCAAAGATGACAACGATCCATTTAGAGGAATCCTTCATTTAGACTGTACTTTTCAACCTGTGGGTAAAGACAAAGCGATTATCTACAAAAATGGCTTTCTAAATGAAAGGCATTACCAAATTCTATTGGATTTATTTGGTCGTAAAAATGTTTTTGAAGTCACCAGAGAAGAAATGTATTGGATGAATACGAACATTTTCTCAATTTCTCCAGAAGTGGTAGTTTCAGAAAAAAACTTTACACGTCTTAATAATCATATGAGAGAAGAATGGGGACTAACGGTAGAAGAAATTCCATATCGAGAAGTCTCTAAAATGGGTGGTTTATTGAGATGTTCAACTATGCCATTAATCCGAGAGTAATCTTACTTTAATACTTAAAAACATATAAGAAAAAGCGATAGTTTAAGGATTAAATTATCGCTCTTTTTCGTTTTAACTATAAAAATTTAATATTTATTATGATGATACATAAACTGTATTATCCCATCAGATAATCCAATCTTAGGAACGTGAATCTTTTTAGATCCAGCAAACTTCATAATGTTCACATAAATCTCTAAAGCTGGAATTACCACATCTGCCCTATCCGTTTTCATATTATAAAGCGTCAATCTATCTTCAAAGCTTAGACCTTTTAATATCTTTAATTGTTTGAATAAATAATTATATGTCAATGGTTTACCCGGTTTATTTCCAGATTGTTTGAAAATGTGATTAATATTCCCTCCCGAACCCAAAAGTTCTATACCTTCATAAGGTTTACAGTTCTCTACGACCCATGGTTTAACTTCTTTTTCTAAAAAGTCTGCACCAACTTTTCCATGCAACCAACGAACCGTTCCAACTGGGAAACTCTTGGTAGTAATTACTTCTCCTTTAGTTAGTAAAGTACATTCTGTTGAACCACCTCCAACGTCTACGTATAAATAGTTCTTGGAATCAGTGACATAGGATTTTAGTTCAGTTTCAAAAATGATATTTCCTTCTGTCTCACCATCAATTATCTGCAAATCTATATTGGCTTCGTCCTTAATTCTTTGCACTACTTCAGCGCTATTACTCACTTCTCTCATCGCTGAGGTAGCAAATGCACGATAATCTTGGATTTCATAAACATCCATCAACAACCTAAAAGCTTTTAACGCTTTGATTAGTCGTGTCATATTTTCTTTAGATACATGCTCGGCCACAAAAGCGTCATACCCTAAACGCACGGGTGCTCTAACCAAACTTGTCTTGTTGAAGGTTCTGTGCGTTCCGTCATCGTAGATGGTATTAACCAACAAACGAATGGCATTGGAACCAACATCTATTGCTGCGAGTTTAGTTATTTTCATTGTATCTGTTTTTATAATATTCATAAATGCTCACTTGCGAGCGATTGGGTGCTAAGTTGTTTTCCTGATAAATCTCGTCTAAGGTTGCGTTTTGGATTCTACCTTTCACATTATCATTAAAACTCAACTCAAATGTATCCATTATTTCTTCTTGAAGAATGGGATCATATATCGGACAAGTCATCTCTACCCTATGGTCAATATTTCGTGCCATTAAATCTGCAGATGAAATATAGATTTTATCTTCTCCCGCATTTTTAAACCAAAATATTCTTGGATGTTCCAAAAACTTATCCACTACACTTATTGCTTTAATGTTTTCACTTAAGCCATATTTACCTGGAATCAAACAACAAATTCCACGTACAACCAATCTCACCTCAACCCCAGCATCATTGGCTTCATAAAGCTTATCAATCATTCCTTTATCAGATAGGCTGTTGATTTTAATATTAATCTGCGCTGGCAATCCTTTTTTCTGATTTTCAATTTCTTGATCAATAAGTTCATAGATTCTTCTTCGTGTACTAAATGGAGATAAAATCAAATGTTTGTAATCTTTAACTTTATAATTAGCTTGGAAAAAATCAAAAACTTCATCAATCTCTGTAGCAATTTCTTTATGCGCTGTCAAAAGAGTAAAATCTGTATAAATTCTCGCTGTTTTCTCATGAAAATTTCCGGTTGAAATAAAGGCAATCTTCTTTAGTTTTTCTTCATTTTCTTCGTCCGTATAAGTTACTACACCAATTTTTGAATGGACTTTAAGATCAGCTACGCCAAAAATCACTTGAACACCTTCATCTTGAAGAATTTTAGACCAATTCACATTATTGGCTTCATCAAATCTCGCTCGTAACTCTAAGACGGCCGTCACTTCTTTTCCATTTCTAGCGGCATTCACCAATGCACTCATGATTTGCGACTGATTCGCCACACGATAAACCGTCATTTTAATCGCTTTAACCTTCGGGTCGATGGCACATTCTCTAAGAAATTTTAAGAAAATTGAATAATCTGTATAGGGCGCATGCAACATATGGTCTTGTTGCTCAATGGCTTTAATATAACTATTAACTTCCACTAAGGCAGGAGGCGTCAAGGGTTGGATGGAAGGATTGTTCAATTCAGCTCTACCTAAATCCGGAAAACCAATAAAATCTCTTTTGTTGTGGTATTTACTCCCAGGGGAAACACTATCATATTTATCGATGTGCATGATATTTTTAACATACTCAAAAGTATCTGGCGCCATGTCCTTATCATACACCAATCGCACAGGTTCTCCACTTCTACGTCGTTCTACGCTTCGCGCTATTCTATCCATAAAACTACGCTGAACATCTTGATCCAAATCTAGTTCAGCATCTTTTGATGATTTAATGGAATGAGCTTCAATATGGTCATAATCAAAGATTTCGAAGATTTCATCGAGATTATATCGAATCGCATCTTCTAGCATCATAAAATATTTCTTGTTTTCTTTAGAAGGTAACACGATAAACCTTGAAAATATATAAGTTGGAACCTCTATTATGGCATAATTCACAATATCTTCATTCAGGTTTT
>CAZKJO010000001.1:58543-84136 GCA_964553105.1 uncultured Weeksellaceae bacterium
TCATAATTATCTTGTTGAAGCGCTACCACTTCTCTTATTTCAGATAAAAGCTTCTTTAAAGATTGACCTTCAATAATATTATTATATGCCGCAGAATCAAGTTCTAATGCACGCAAAACGGTAGCATATCTAACCTTATAAAACTCATCTAAGTTGTTCGAGTAAATCCCCAAAAACCTTAATCTATCTAATAAGGGAACTGTCTTGTCCCTGGCTTCCTGCAGCACTCTTGCATTAAATTTAAGCCAAGTTATTTCGCGATTTATGTATTTAATAGGAGTCGTCATTTACTGGATTTTGCCTTTAGAAATTAAAAAATTCAACTTTCCATCAGCAATATCATGCCAATTATCTTGCTTAAAACTAATAGATGCAACACTAGCAGTTTTAAACTCAACTAAAGACTCACCTGTAAGAAAGCCTATTAAATCAACACAAGCATCATTATGACCAAATATAATGGCTGAATCCACTTCATTAGGAAACTCGGCGATGGCTTTTTTTAAATCCAGATAGAAGAATGTATATAAATCCTGTTTTATATTGAGCCTTTCTAGTTGATGAAACTCCTTAGAAAAAATTACCGCTGTATGCAAAGCTCGAGTGGCGTAACTTGATGCCCAAAAAGTAGGGGTTTCGTTTAGCTTACCTTTTAATAGGGCAGCATGACTTTGGGCTCTATCGATACCCCGTGGTAGCAAAGGACGATCATAATCTGAAATATCATAATCCCAACTCGATTTAGCATGTCTTACGATGATTAAATTCTTCATAAATGAAGCTTGTAGATTTCTTGGTGAATGTTGATTTCTAACAAATGTACAATTTTAATAAAACAAATATTATTTTAAAAAGCACGAATGAAAGCTAGGGAGAAACATGTAAATAATACTTAAATTGCGGCATACTTAACTTTAAATTTTATTTTAAAGTGGTAATTTTCTATTTTTACCACCTACTTACACATTTTTAATCCATAGATTTCAATGCAATATAATACAACGAGAGAGAAATTGATCATTCCAGAATATGGTCGACATGTTCAGGAAATGGTAAATCATTGCAAAAAGATAGAAAACAAGGACGATAGAAACGAGTTTGCTCATGCTATTATAGAAGTAATGGGAAATTTGAACACGCATTTACGTGACGTTCAGGATTTTCAGCATAAGCTTTGGGATCAGTTATTCATCATGGCAGATTTCGATTTAGATGTTGATTCTCCCTATCCAACGCCTAAAAAAGAAGACTTTTCTAAACCGCCTAACAAAATTCCGTATCCGGTATTTAATTTAAAATATCGTTACTACGGACAAAATATTCAGCGTATGATTGATGTGGCTGTTGAATGGGAAGAGGGAGAAAAAAGAGATGGTCTTATCCAGTCGATCGCAAATCAAATGAAAAAAAGTTATTTGCTTTGGAACAAGGATAATGTTGACGATAGAGTTATCTTCAATCAATTAAAAGATATGTCTAATGGTAAAATTGATATTCAACAAATGGAAGAAGATATCAATCTTTCCTCTTCGCGTGATTTAACGCAAGGAAAACCTAGAGGAGCCAAGAAATACTCTAAAAAAAGAAGACCAAAAAGAAAAAAATAAAATTCTAAATTTATATGCCAAAATTGGAGATTCGTGGTGGGAAGCCGCTCAAAGGTGAAATCATACCACAGGGAGCTAAAAATGAGGCGCTGCAAATTCTTTGCGCTACCTTATTAACGGATGAACCCGTACGAATTAAAAATATTCCCGACATTAAAGATGTCAACCGCTTGATAGAAATCCTAGGAAGTTTAGATGTTAGCATCACCAAACACGCCAAAGGAGATTATACTTTTCAAGCGAATAATCTACATATAGACTATCTTAAAACCAAAGACTTCAAAAAAGATGGCGCGTCTCTTCGTGGATCAGTTATGTTAATGGGGCCTTTCTTAGCTAGATTTGGATTTGCTTATATGCCCAAACCTGGCGGAGATAAAATCGGAAGACGTAGACTAGATACACATTTTGAAGGATTTGAGAAACTAGGCGCTGAATTTAGATATTCTCCAGAAGAAAGCTTTTATGGCGTAGAACTTCCCGAAGGCAAGAAATTAAAAGGAAGCTACATGCTGCTAGAAGAAGCATCTGTTACGGGTACAGCCAATATTCTTATGGCAGCTGTTTTTGCAGAAGGAAAGACTCAGATTTATAATGCCGCTTGCGAGCCATATATTCAACAATTATGTAAAATGTTGATTCGAATGGGCGCTAAAATAGAAGGTGTAGGTTCTAACCTATTGACCATTGAAGGGGTTGATAAACTAAAAGGAACTGAGCATACAATTCTTCCAGATATGATTGAGATTGGTTCTTGGATTGGTTTAGCCGCTATGACAAGATCAGAAATCACCATTAAAAATGTTGGATGGGAACATCTTGGTGTTATTCCAGATACTTTCAAGAAACTTGGCATTAAGCTAGAGAAAGTTGGCGACGACATATATATTCCAGCTCAAGAAAGCTATGAAATCCAAAGTTTTATCGATGGCTCTATTATGACGATCTCCGATGCGCCTTGGCCAGGATTCACACCAGATTTGTTGAGTATTATTTTGGTAGTCGCAACTCAAGCAAAAGGTAGTGTTCTGATTCATCAGAAAATGTTTGAAAGCAGATTGTTCTTTGTCGACAAATTAATCGATATGGGAGCCCAAATTATTCTTTGCGATCCGCATAGAGCGACTGTTATTGGTCAAAACCATGCGATGCCACTGAGAGGCCAAACTTTGACTTCTCCTGACATTAGGGCTGGTATTGCTTTATTAATTGCTGCTCTTTCTGCTAAAGGAACAAGCACCATATTTAATATTGAGCAAATCGACCGTGGATATGAAGATATCGACGAAAGATTACGCAAAATTGGCGCTGATATAAGGCGTATTGATTAAACCAAATTAAAATATTTAAATCATAGAAAACCATGTTCGAAATACACTCTTTTGGCATGGTTTTCATTGTAATTAGCAATTAAATAAAGTTTGATTTAGTTTTCATCTCATTAGATTAAGACTACCTTTGCAAACCATTATTTCAATCTAAACTATGCGCAGTTTCAAAGATTATTTTATTATATTTTTAAAAGGATTGGGAATGGGTGCAGCCGATGTTGTACCGGGAGTTTCAGGAGGAACCATTGCCTTTATTGCTGGTATTTACGAAGAGTTATTAGATAGCATCTCGGCCATAAAACCTTCTTTATTCAATGATTTTAAAGAAGGTGGAATTTCCGCTGTATGGGAAAAAGTAAATGGAAATTTCTTAGCGGCTTTACTTTCAGGAATTGCTGTTAGCATTTTATCTCTAGCTAAAATTTTAACCTATGCCATGCAATTCTATCCTACTCAACTTTGGGCCTTCTTTTTTGGATTGATCATCGCTAGTATTTGGTACGTTGGAAAACAAATCAAAAAATGGGATTTTGGCGTGATCATCGGTCTCATCCTTGGTACTTTAGCCGTATACTATCTTTCGATCACACCGCCTTTAGGAGCTAATTCGTCTTATTTATTTTTATTCTTTGCAGGTTCTATTGCAGCTTGTGCTATGATTTTACCTGGTGTTTCAGGTAGCTTTATATTATTGCTTCTGGGAGCCTATGCCACCGTAATTTCTGCAGTTGGCAATCATGACTTCATCACGGTTGGTGTTGTAGGATTGGGAGCTGTATCGGGATTAATTGCCTTTTCTAAATTATTAAAATATCTTTTATATCATTATCACAATACACTTATTGCCGTACTGTCTGGATTTTTAATAGGATCCTTGTGGAAGATTTGGCCATGGAAGAAAGACGAAATGATTTATGTTAAAGAGGTTGGCGCATCAGAAGCATCTAATTATTTAGGTGATTTTAATAGTCTTTCAGCTTACCTTAAAACAGCAAGCACTGAAGAGTTTGGCCGATACAAAGCTTTTATAGAAACTAATATTTTACCAAAAACATATGAAAACCTTAATCCAGGAGCTAGCGCAGAATTAATTCCTGCTACTATATTTTTAGTTTTGGGCTTCTCGGTTATATTCATCATAGAATTCATCGCGAAAAAGAAAAATGTATAAAAGATCATTCATAGATTACGTCGTACTTTATTTTAAAGGACTCCTCATGGGAACTGCTAACAAGATCCCAGGTGTTTCTGGTGGAATGATGGCATTGGTAACGGGATTCTATGAAGAAATGATTTATTCGTTTCAGAAAATTAATATTAAATCTCTTCAACTACTCATGGCGGGTAGGTTTAAGAAGTTTTTTGAATACATTAATTTTAAGTTTTTATTTGCCACGAATTTTGGTTCCATCTCTGCTTTTTTCTCAATTTCTCTATTGATAGATTGGCTTATGAGAACTCCCGCCGAAAATGGATTAGGATTTGAAACTGAAGTTTGGAGTTATTTTTTCGGATTGATTATAGGTTCCATTTACTATGTTTCATTAAAAGTAAAAAAATGGACTCTCAAACCATATTTAGGCGTTGTGACAGGAGCCGTCTTAGGACTTATGATATCCTTTATGGACCCGATGCCACCCAACGATAATTATTGGTTTATCTTCCTCTGTGGAATTATTGGAGTATCAGGAATGACATTACCAGGTTTCTCAGGATCATTTATTTTAATCATTATAGGGAACTACAATTTACTTATGGTAGATGCTGTGAATAATCTATTCTATGCGCTAACTGCAGTCTTCAATGGCGACTTTAAGATGTTAGGAACTTCCTCCTTAGTGGAGCGCGCTGAGAGAGTAAGAATGATTTATATAGTTGGAATATTCGCCGCAGGTTCCTTATTTGGAATGGTAACCTTCTCTAAGCTCATGGGCTTTTTATTAAGACGTTGGCACAATATAGTTATCGCAACTTTAATGGGGTTTATTATTGGATCTCTAGGAGCGGCCTGGCCTTGGAAAACAGAGGATTTAGATCATCACAATCAGCTAATTGGCTACACGCGATTTATACCAGAAATTGATGCAAGGTTCTTTATTCAGATTTTATGTATAATTATTGGTATTGCATCCATATTAATTATTAAACATTATGAAAACAGAAGAATCAAACTTTAAAAGGTTTGGACTCGTTGGTAGAAAAATCGGTTATTCTTTCTCACCTGCTTATTTTAAAGAGAAATTTAGCACAGAAAAAATTGATGCTAGCTACAAAATATTTGAATTGAATCAAATTCAACAATTTCCTCAATTATTTTTAACCAAAAATTTAGCTGGTTTAAATATAACAACACCTTACAAAGAGGAAATCATGATTTTCATGGATAGTTTATCGCCTGAAGCAAAAGCCATTGGAGCAGTAAATACAGTTAAATTTAAAGGTGATCATCTAATAGGTCACAATACGGATTATATTGGTTTTAAGAATTCCTTAGAACCTTTATTAAACGATAAACACACCAAAGCACTCATCCTGGGAACAGGTGGCGCAACCAAAGCCGTAAAATATGCTCTAGAGTTATTAAATATAGAGTTCCATACGGTTTCTAGAGAAAGCAAGAAAGCTGATTTTACATATAATGATTTAACGCCTGAAATCATTGAAGATCATAGCATCATTATTAATGCAACCCCTTTAGGCACATTTCCTAATGTAAATCAAGCTCCTGATATTCCATACGATGGCATTACAAATCGACATTTAGCTTATGATTTGGTCTATAATCCTGAGAAAAGCCTTTTTTTAACAAAAGCAGAAGCACAGAAAGCTCAAATTAAAAATGGCTACGAAATGTTGAAAATTCAAGCAGATGAATCTTGGAAAATTTGGAATTCGAAATAAATTATTGTTTCAAGTATAAATTTCGCTAAATATTGTCTTTGCGGATTTTATTTTTAGCATGTTAAAATCAAAATTTTAGCCCGTTTTTTAATAAAATTTCTTCAAAAAAAATCTATTGAAAGTGTAATGCTTTCTATTTAGGTATTTTAATTTGAATTCATTAGATTTGTTATTTACTGAAAGTATATTATTATGTCAATTGATAAAGATAACCTGCCAAAGGCAGATGGACAAGAGAATCCTACAGAGGCTCCCAAAGCAACCGAGACTAACCAAGAGGCAAAAGCTAGCGAGCTAACTGCCGAAGACACAACTGGAGAAGCTCCTATTCAAATTCACGGAGATAGCACCGAACAAGAAATGATGGAGGATTTAGAAAAGCTACCTGAAAATTCTGTTCCTGATGAAACGGAAATAAAAGATCAAAAGCCTACTGGAAATGAAAAGGATTTTGATGAAAATGCCGATCAAGACCAAGCTCAGAACGAAGATGATGAAGATCAAGAAGATGAAGAGCAAACAGTTCCATTAAAGGATTATGACGACATGTCATTGGCCGATATGGTAAAGGAAGCTAAGGAATTAATAGGTACATACGCTCCACTCAAACTACGCGAAGCTTTTGGAAACCTGAGAGATTCTTTCCGCAAAAAAGCAGAAGAGATTGAAGCAACTGCAAAGGAGAAGTTCTTAGAAGAAGGTGGAAATGCTATCGATTTTAGACATGATAATCCACACGGTACTCCTTTCTTTGATGTTTATGCAGAGTTTCGCTCTAAGGTTGATGCTCATTATAAGAAAGTAGAAGCTGAACAAGAGACAAACCTTAAAGAAAGAGAGGCTATTATCAACGAATTAAAGGCTTTATACACTGAACCTTCAGAAAATAACTCACATATATTCAAGAAGTTTAGAGATCTAAAAACGCGTTGGCACAATGCGGGTAGAATCCCTAAAGCTCAAGCGGGAAATATCTTTAAAACTTACTATTTCCACTTAGATAATTTCAATGAGTTTTTGGATTTAAATCAAGAGTTAAGAGAAATGGATTACGAGCACAACTTAGAGGTTCGCCATTCTATTATTGATAGAGCAAAAGCTTTATTAAAAGAAGAAAACGTTCAAAAAGCATTGAATGAGCTACAGTATCTACACCGTATGTGGAAAGAGGAAGGTGTTCCTGTAGCAGAAGAAATGCGTGAAAAAACTTGGTTAGAGTTTAAAAATTTAACCAATAAAATTCACGATAGAAAAACTGAATTAAACGAGAAACTTCAGAAAAAACAGCAGGAAAATCTTAAAAAGAAAAGAGCTGTAATCGATAAGATTTCAAAATTAATCGAGGGAGAATTACCGAAATCTCACAATGCATGGCAAAAGAAGATTAAAGAAATGAAAGGTCTTCGCGAGGAATTCTTTGCATTGGGAAGAGTTCCACGAGAGGACAATCAACCAACTTGGGATGCATTCAAAGAGGCTTCTAAAGGATTTAACCATGAGAAAAATGCTTTCTACAAAAACATGAAAGCTGAACAAATGGAAAACCTTGAAAAGAAAAGAAAACTAGTTGAAATCGCAAATGAACACAAAAACAGCTCAGATTGGAATAATTCGGTTCAAGTGGTTAAGCGAATTCAATCCGAGTGGAAAAAAATTGGACACGTTCCAAGAAAGTATTCAGATAAGATTTGGAAAGAGTTTAGTCAGGCAAACAATCATTTCTTTGATCGTTACAAAAATAGAAACAACGAAAAACTAGAGAAACAAAAAGAAAATCTAGATAAGAAATTGGCGCTATTAGAAGAAATGAAAAACGCCGAAAAACCAAAAGACAAAGATGCTTTGTTAGCTTGGATTAATGATTATAGCGTTAAATGGTCTACGATTGGTTATGTTCCAAATGGAAAACAAGATATCAATAAGGATTTCTCTTCATTAACAGAGAAGTTCTTGACAGATGCTGGTTTAGATAAAAATGCTATTGCAAAAGCACAATGGGAAAGTCAGATCGATAGAATTAAGACTACCCTTGACGAAGATGCATTACGTAATCTTAAGTACGACACCAGAAAACAAATGGATGAAGTTCAAAAAGAGGTTTCGCATTTGCAAACCAACTTAGCCTTTTTCTCTAATGCAGACGAAAATAATCCATTATTCAAAAATGCGATTCAAAACATTGAAAATAAAGTAAATGAACTTAAAGAACTTGAGTCTAGATTTGATGATTTAAGACATATAAACTTAGATGCACTAGAACAAGCACAAGATGCAGCCGCAGAAAAAGAGGCTGATGCTGCTACTGAAGAGGAATAAATAGATTTTAAATAGTCAATTCAAAAATCCCAAATTCTTAATATTTGATATATAAAGTTTGGGATTTTTCTTCTGAATAAAATTAATTATCGGTTGAGTATGGACGAATTAATGATGCATAGATGTTTAGAACTTGCCCACAATGCTTTGGGAACCACCTATCCCAATCCATTGGTTGGAAGCGTCATTGTCCATAATCAAAAAATTATAGGTGAAGGTTGGCACAAAAAAGCAGGTCAAGATCATGCAGAAATTGTAGCTATAAAAAGCGTTCACGATAAATCGCTACTAAAGGAAAGCACCTTGTATGTGAACCTAGAGCCATGCTCCCATTTTGGAAAAACGCCTCCCTGTTCACATAAAATAGTTGAATATGGTATTCCTAAGGTGGTCATTGGAATTAGAGATAAAGCATCACATGTCAATGGAAAAGGAATAGCCTATCTTAAAGAAAATGGTGTTGAGGTGATTGAGCATATTCTTGAAGAAGAAGCTGAATGGCTAAATCGTAGGTTTTTCACCTTCCACACTAAAAAGCGACCTTATATTGTTTTAAAATTTGCTCAAACTTCCAATGGGTATTTTGCGCCACTTAGTCAAGAACAAAAGTGGATTACCAATGCCTATTGCAAACAACTCGCGCATAAATGGCGAACCGAAGAAGCATCTATTTTAATAGGAAAAAGAACTGCTGAAATCGACCAACCTCAATTGAATGCCAGATTATGGCTAGGGAATCAGCCGATTAGAGTATTAATTAGCAGGCAATTGAGCCCAGAAATTAAATCCTTTTTATCATCTGACCTTAAAACCATCGTTTTTACGGAAGCAGAGAATGAAAAAATGCAAAATATTGATTTTATAAAAATCGATTTCGAGGTAAATGTGTTAGAACAAATACTTCATCATTTACACGAACAAAACTTACAGTCGATTATAATAGAGGGTGGTGCTGCGACTTTGGCACATTTTATAGAAGAAAATCTTTGGGATGAAGCAAGAGTTTTCACTGGTGATGTGGCTTGGGAAAATGGAATCAAATCACCTATATTGGAGAATGCTAGTTTAAAATTCCAACAGGATTTGGGCAGAGATGAATATAAATTATATGTGAATCGCAAACAATGAAATACGAGTGCAAAACCATAAGTAAATCCGTGGTGGACATTATTCAAAAGGAAAAAGGCAGCAAATTCATTGGCTACGCCTACTACGTCCGAAATGTAGGTGATGTAAAGAAAAGGTTAGAAGAAGTCAAATCGATTCATCCGTCTGCAACACATCATTGTTATGCCTATCGCTTAGGATTTGCTGGTAAAAAATACAGAGCCAACGATGATGGTGAGCCTAATGGAACGGCTGGTTTACCTATTTACAATCAACTTTTGTCATTTGATTACACCTTCACTTTGGTGGTGGTAGTTAGATATTATGGAGGAACCAAACTTGGCGTTAGTGGTTTGATTAAAGCATATAAAAATTGCGCTGAAGAAACATTACAACTTGCTAAAACTAAGATCTTAGAGAAGAAAGAAAGGCATTTATTGGTTTTTCCTTATTCATCACAAGGAGATGCCATGCGCATCATCGATCGCTACAATGGCGATATGTTGACCCAGAGCTACATGGCTGAGTGTGAGATTGAAGTTGAAGTTAGCAAGCGAATAAACAAAGAATTTCTCAAACATTTGGAGGCGTTTCAAGATATAGAAATTTATGAATGCGACTAAGTAAAGTAGTTACAGCCCACATACTTTTGTTGCTGGCGAATTTGATTTATGGGGTCAATTATACAGTCTCTAAAATCCCCATGCCCGAATACATCGAGCCACTTGGATTGGTCTTGTTAAGATGTATTGCTGCGGTTGCCTTTTTCTGGATATTACATTATTTCATAAAATCGCCAAGTAAAAAGCAAAAAATAGATTCCAAAGATTGGTTAAGACTCGTTCTAGCTGGATTATTTGGGATAGCCATCAACCAAATTCTCTTTTTTAAAGGATTAGAATTATCACAGCCCATTAGTGCGTCTATTATTATGACGAGTACACCTATTGCAGTTTTAATTGTTGCTCTATTCATTGCCAAAGAAAAAATGACTTGGAATAAAGGCATTGGACTATTTTTAGGGCTAGTTGGTGCTTTAGCGCTTATTCTATCTGGAGATTCCAGAGCGAGTACCTATGCTCCTAACCCAACCTTAGGCAACATTATGATCTTCGTAAATGCCTTATCCTATGCTATTTATCTTGTTATTTCTAAAAAATTAATTGAAAAATATGACAATATGCTTTTCATGAAATGGGTATTTAGCATTGGCTTATTTATGGTTTTACCCTTTGGATTTAATGAAGTTATAGACGCTAGATGGTCGGAGATGGACTTCGGAATTTGGTTGTCGATTGGATTTATTTTAATATTTGTTAGCTGTTTAACCTACTATTTCACTACCATAAGTTTAAATGTCCTCCCCTCGTCTACCGTTGGAATTTATATCTATGCACAACCAGTTTTCGCAGTTTTAACAGCTATAATTTTAGGCGCTGACTCGTTGGATTTGGTTAAGGTAGTATCAGCTTTAATGATTTTTGTGGGTGTCTATTTAGTATCGAATACTAAAAAGCTAAAACTAAAAACTACTTAATTTAATAAATAAAATTTAAAACTCACCCAATTAATCTAAATGAAATCATAAGTTCAAATCAGCAGATATCAGTTGGTATATATTTATTCTTAAAAAAAAAGTTTCCTGAACTCAGAGACTTATATTATAAAAAATAGAATAGCAAATATGTAATTTAACTTTGTTTTAAATTATCATAATCAAGTAATTTTTCGCGTAAATTTTCTGGAATTCTGCATGGTCGATTTTTTAACATATCAACAAATACCAATTCCGTATTTCCTTCATGAAGCAATAAATCTGATTCATTAAAAATTTTATATTCGAATTTTATCCTCACCCCATCGGGAATTTTTGGGACAGAAGTCACGATTTTCAAGTGATCATCATAGCGTGCTGGATGATGGTAAAAACTCTGCATATTTATCACAGGCATCATTACTCCTTTGTCCTCCAATGACTTGTATGTCACACCAATTTTCCTAAAGAGTTCTACACGACCAATTTCAAAAAATTGCGCGTAGTTACCGTAATAGACAAAGCCCATTTGGTCGGTTTCGCCATATCTCACTCTAATAAAAGTAGTTGCCTCAATCATGCTTAATGTATTCTTTAATAGATACGAAAATGTTTTCAATTCTGCAATAGGTATGTGACTTTTTTTGTTCAAAGTTTTTTCACATTTTTGTACCACAGGGCTCAATTATTAGTGAGCCTTTTTCGACTAACAAATTTAACTAAAAATAGCTATGTCCAAAACAGCAGCTTCTGTATGGAGCAATTGCTTAGAGTTCATTCAGGATAATATCTCTCCTCAAGCCTACACGACTTGGTTTGAGCCGATAAAGGCCATTAAACTTGATAAATCAATCTTAACCATTCAAGTTCCCAGCAAATTCTTCTACGAATGGCTAGAGGAACACTTCATAAAATTATTAAAAGTTTCCTTACAAAAAGAGTTGGGAAGCGATGCTAAGCTAGTTTATAGTATCGTAATGGATCAGAATATTTCTAAAAAAGATCCTTACACCGTAAAGATACCAAGTTCGAATAAAGAAAAATTAAAACCTCAAGAATTAAATGCTCCTCTTCACCTAGAAAGCTCTAAGGTTAAGAACCCATTCATCATTCCAGGTTTACAAAAAATCAAAATTGATTCGCAATTAAATATTCATTTTAATTTCGATAATTTTATAGAAGGTGAAACTAACAGATTAGCGAGATCTGCAGGTAAAGCTATCGCCAAAAGACCGGGAGGGACATCCTTTAATCCATTATTTATTTATGGTGGTGTTGGTTTAGGTAAAACTCACCTCGCGCACGCTATTGGACTAGAGGTTAAAGAAAAACACCCAGAAAAAACAGTTCTATACGTTGACATGCAGAAGTTCATTCAGCAATACGCAGAGGCTTCTCGCTCTAACAATAGAAATGATTTCATTCACTTCTATCAAATGATTGATGTGTTAATTATTGATGATGTTCAATTCTTGTCAGGTAAAAAAGGAACTCAAGAAGTATTCTTTCATATATTCAATGATTTACACCAGAGAGGGAATCAGTTAATTTTAACTTCTGACAAACCACCTGTGGATATTCAGGATATGGAGCAGCGATTGATATCTCGTTTCAAGTGGGGATTGTCTGCTGACTTACAAGCACCTGACTATGATTTGAGATATAACATTCTTAAGCACAAATTAGAAAAGGATGGAATGGAAATTCCAGAGGAAGTGATTGAATATATTGCCAAAAACATTAAAACTAATTTCCGTGAATTAGAAGGTGCGCTTAACTCTTTGATGGCGCAATCTTTATTGAACAAAAAAGAAATTACCTTAGCGCTAGCTGAAAGAGCTTTGGTTACCTTAATTCAAACACAGCGAAAAGAAATCTCTATAGATTATATTCAGAAAGTTGTTTGTGACTATTTCAAGATTCCATTAGAGAAAGTTCAGTCTAAAACTAGAAAAAGAGATATTGTTCAAGCAAGACAATTGGCGATGTTCTTTGCTAAGAAATATACCAATGCTTCATTGGCGAGTATTGGAACTCAAATTGGGAAACGCGACCACGCAACTGTGTTACACGCTTGTAAGACCGTAAAGAACTTATCTGAAACAGATAAAGTTTTCAAGGGTTATGTTGATGATTTAAGAAGAAAAATTTCTGCAGAGTAATGAGAATATTAATGGTTTGCTTAGGAAATATCTGTCGTTCACCCTTAGCCGAAGGCATTTTAGCTTCTAAGGTGGGTGACGATGTATTTGTTGATTCAGCTGGAACAAGTGATTGGCATGTTGGAAAGGCGCCAGATCCTCGTTCGATAGAAGTAGCTGCTCAACATGATTTGGATATTTCTCATTTAAGAGGAAGACAATTTACGGTTGAAGATTTCGATAATTTCGACCTCATCTATGTGATGGATGCCAGCAACTACCAGAATGTTGTGAGATTAGCTAAAACGCAAGAAGATGAAGATAAAGTTATCATGATTCTGAACGAAGTTAATCAAGGTCGAAACGAGCAAGTTCCAGATCCTTATTATGGTGGCGACGATGGTTTTGAGAAAGTTTATCAAATGCTGGATGAAGCTACGGATCGTATCCTTATGAAGATTTCCTAATGAAAACGGCTAAAGTTTATGTAATTCCTTCACTCTTAGGCGAAAGTTCAACGGAGCGTGTTTTGCCTACTTATAATTTAGATATCATACGAGAGCTAAATCATTTTGTAGTTGAAAATGAAAAATCAGCGAGAAGGTTTATTAAAACTATTTTACCAAAAAAGGTTCAATCTGAATTAAAGATTGAAATCCTGAACAAACATACCAGCGATCAGGTAATACCTAAATTATTAGATCCTTTAAAGGACGGTCATTCAATTGGTATTATTTCTGAAGCGGGAATGCCAGGCATAGCCGATCCAGGCGCGCGATTAGTTTGGACGGCGCATCAAAGCAAAATTCCGGTGATTCCATTGATTGGTCCGTCATCTATTTTTCTAGCTTTAGCAGCTTCGGGCTTTAATGGACAATCATTTAGTTTTCATGGTTACCTACCTATTGATAAACGAGAGAGAAGACAAGCCCTTTCTCGACTTGAAAATAAGAGCCAAAAAGAAGGTTCTGCTGAGATCTTCATGGAAACTCCTTATCGTAATAATAAGTTCTTAGAAGACATAAAACAGACCTTATCTAAAAACACAAGACTTTGCGTAGCCTGCGATATTACTTTAGAAAGCGAAATGATTTATTCTGGCACGATTCAACAATGGAAATCTATGCAAGTCGATTTACACAAAAGACCTGCTATTTTTATACTACAAGCTTAAGAAAGCACTTTAAAAATAAAGATTAAAGTATAAAAAAATCCTGCTATCTATTGATAACAGGATTTTTAATTTTATGGATTCAGATCAATTATTCAGTTGGAGCTTGTCCAATTAATTCCATGAACTGATCTAAGTTTGGAAGAATAATAATTTCTGTTCTTCTGTTCTTATTTCTACCTGCAGGCGTAGCATTCGTAGCCACAGTGTTATACTCACCACGTCCACCAGCAGTCATTCTCTTAGGATCTACTCCATGTTTAGTTTGTAATGCCTGAACAACTGAACTCGCACGTAAAGCACTTAAATCCCAGTTATTTCTAATGTTTTCTCTTGAAATTGGCACATTATCCGTATTACCTTCAACCATTACGTCATAAGTAGGATAATCTTTGATGATTTTAGCAATCTTAGAAAGTACGTCATTAGCCGCTGGACTAATCTCGTAGCTACCAGATCTATATAACATATTGTCTGATAAAGAAATGAAAACAACTCCTTTCTGAACTTGAACATCAATATCTTTTAATTCTTCTCTTGATAGAGATTTCGTTAAGTTATTGGTTAAAACTAAGTTAAGTGAGTCACTTTTGTTTTTAGAGTTAATCAATTGCTTAATATACTTATTAGATGAATCAATTTGCTCAATTAGTTTAGTAATATTCATACTACCACTAGACTGTGCGTTCAAACATTTGTCTAAAGCATTCTCAAGAACCCTAACACTTTCTTTATCTGATTGGCTCAGGTTTTTAACACCATCTAACTGCGCTTGTAGAGAAGCTACATCGCTATTACATTTCGTTAGCTCATTGCTCAATGATTGCTTTGATTGGTATACACCATCAAATTGGGCTTGTAGATCATCATACTTTTTCTTACTTACACAGCTCGTTAGCAAAAACACCGAAGCACCTGCTAATAAAAGAGTTTTTTTCATAATATTTATTTTAACTTTATTTTCAACTTTTAAGCTCTAGTTTTCTATTTAGATAATACTGCAAGAGTTTCTGAACAATCCTTTACAACTTGTAGTTGAAAGCTCATTACATAGAATTACTCATGGCATTACTTAATATAAAAACACTATCAAAGATAGGATTTTATTTATAACTAAGATATACCGCAAATTCAAAGCCAAATTTAAAAATATACGTTGGTCACGTGAATTTTATTTTTAAAGATGTTTTATTTTAGTTTTATATCTCTACTAATGAGGTTTTAAATCAAATGATTTCATTGAATTAATTTTTGATTACATTTGCTTTATGCCAACGCGTGACGAAAAAAACTTCGACCCAAAAAGCCTAAAAGGAAAAACTCACGAGATTATCTTTGAGGCTAATACCTTTTGGGGCAAAACCTTTGATGTTTCTTTACTCATCCTTATTGTGATAAGTATTGCTGTGTTGATGTTAGAAAGTGTTGATGCTTATAACATTCTTTACTACAAGTATTTTTATTATATAGAATGGGTATTAACCATATTATTTTCCATTGAATATGCAGCGAGATTATATGCAGTGAAAAAGCCTATTAAATATGCCACTAGTTTTTATGGTGTCATAGATTTATTAGCCATTCTACCAACTTATTTAGAATTCTTTATTACAGGAACTCATTTCTTCATGGTACTTCGCGTAATGCGTTTATTGAGAATCTTTAGGATTTTTAAACTCGTAAGATTCTTAAATGAAAGAAATACATTAGCCTATTCTTTAAGAAGAAGTTGGCCTAAAATCTCCTATTTTTTATTCTTTTTATTGCTCACTGTTTGTGTTATTGGAACTTTGATCTACCTCATCGAAGGTGGTAATCCTTCTTCATCCTTTGAGAATATACCAGTGAGTATCTATTGGGCAATTGTTACCTTGACCACTGTGGGTTATGGCGATATTGCACCTATTACTCCTTTAGGTCAATTTTTAGCATCAGCTATTATGATTATGGGTTATTCGATTATTGCGGTGCCGACGGGAATCATTAGTGCCGAAATTGCTCGTCATAAAAATAGAGAGGATTTAGAAATTGAAGTTTGTCAATACTGTAGTGAGGAAACTCACTTGCCTAATGCAGAGTTTTGCCACAGATGTGGACATCCGCTTTAAGATTCATTAATACAGCTCCTCTTCCATTACATCATAAGGTAAATCGCTTTCGCTTTGAATTTTCTTAATCAAAACTTCTTGGCGATCCTTGGCGTAAAGCAAAGTCATATTGAGCTCAAAACCTAGAAGGATTATGAGAACAGAAGCATAGAGGAATAACATAACAATCAATAAAGTACTAATTGAACCATAGAGCAGGTTATAATTATTAAAATTTTCAATATAAAAGCTAAAACCAACAGTTAGTCCAAAGAACAATAAAGTCGTTAAAAACGCCCCTGGAATCATTCTTCTAAATCTTCCATCGAATTTAATTCCATAAAAGTAGAGAAACGAAATAGCAGTAAGAAAGAATAAAAAACCTGCCACAAAGAAAATAACACGTTTCACCCCCGAAACAACCCATTCAGTCTCAATCATAGAGGTTAATATTTCTGTACTTGGTGTTAAAAAGTAAATTAAAAACCACATATAAACGAGCAAAAATGCAGTTACGGCAATCGTAAAAACAAGTGCAATCAAGTATTGTTTGATCGTATTTCTTTCTCTCACCCCCGCGATTCTTCTTGTTGTATTATTAAACCCTGTCATTAGTGAGTTAATACCATTGGTCGCGAATATAATAGCGATCGTAATGGTAAAGAAACTACTCGTATTTCGGCGTGCAATCACCGATACATAGTTTTCGATTTGATCGGCTTCGTTTTGTGGAAAGATCCGGTCTACCAAGAATTCATAAATACTCTTTTCGATTACATCGAAGTTAGGCAAATAAGGAATCCATGAATAAACGAATAGTAGAAAAGGAAATAAACTCAAAAATAAACTCCAAGAAATAGCAGCTGCACGAGTGGTTATGGCACCGCGCAATAGTCCCGAAATGTAAATCTGCATTAATGTATATAAATTCAAACCTTCTAAAGTGGGAATTTGAATACTTTTTAGAAAGACTTTTGTTCGGCGAACAATTTTTAGATTATCAAATTTATCTTGAAAACTCATACATTTATCCTCCAAAAACAAATATATGCAAATTTCATTGCTCTGCATGGGGTTAACAGACGAATCTCAAATTATTCAATTGATGCAAAAATATGAGAAACGCCTTCCTGCGCATTATAATTTTAAACGTGTAGAACTTCCTGATATAAAAGGAAGAAAGAACCTGAGCCAAGAACAACAAAAACTCCTAGAAGAGGATGCCTTCTTAGATAAAATTAATCCATCTGATTATGTTGTTTTGTTAGATGAACGAGGAAAAAGCTATACCTCTACTCAATTTGCAGAATTCCTGAACAATCAGTTTATTTCTATGGCCAATCACTTGGTATTTGTGGTGGGTGGACCTTATGGTTTTTCTGAGAAAATGTATCAGCGCAGCAATGCAAAAATCTCCTTATCTAAAATGACCTTTACGCATCAGATGGTAAGATTATTCTTTGTTGAACAAGTCTATAGAGCTTTTACTATATTGCAAGGCAAATCATATCATCACGATTAAATATGGAATCAAATCAATCGCGTCCTGGCTTAACTACCTACTTTAATTATAAAGTAAGTGTGGGTGAATCTATTTTATTCTTTTTCTTAACCCTTCTGATAGGACAAATTGTAGGCGGCCTCATCTCTGCACCTACATTTTTCATGAAAGAACTTTCTCATGTATTGCTTCCTTTATCATTCCTAATAGGATTTGGTTTGGCAGCCCTGAGTATTATGACCGTAAAAAAGCTGAGAATTCAAGAGTTAAAAAACTTCTTCCACACCAAAGTACAAGTGAAACACATCCTCATGGCCATTGCACTTTATTTTTCTATAATGCCCATTGCAGAGTACTTAGCTATGATTGTGCCTACCGAAGGATATCCTATTCTCGAAGATTTATACAAGACTTTTGAATCTAGTTTTGCCATGATTTTTGAATATAAAGTGGCTGCTTTTATCATGGTTGTTGTTTTAGCTCCTATACTAGAAGAATTAATATTTAGAGGACTCATACTTAGAGGGATGCTCAATGCTAATATTTCCCCATGGGTTGCTATTATATTAAGTTCTTTATTATTCGGTATTGCTCACCTCAACCCTTGGCAGTTTCTAGGCGCTGGAATGATTGGACTAGCTCTTGGATTTATATATTGGAGAACACAATCTCTATGGCTGGTTATATTCCTTCATGCGTTAAACAATTTTATCGCCTTTGTTATAACCCTAAAGACAGAAAATTTAGAAGAAACTATTTTCGAGCCAAATTACATAACTCTAGGCATCGCAATTATACTAAGTTTATTAATTGCTTTTTTCTTCTACAAACGCTCCCAAGATACAGCCTTAAACGGGCTTTACGCCAAAGAAGTGAATGAAGATGTAGATTCTATGGAATAATAGTATACTTCTTTAATATCAAATAATTTTAATCCTTCATTAGGCTTGAATACTCGCTTTAATATCAAAATCTTAACACAGCTAGCGATAAGATTAAAATCCAATAAGTAAATCCAAAATAATCTTTGTATTTTTGTGATATTCGAAACTATATACATATGCACAACGAGAATATTTTGAACCAGGAAATTTCATTTGATACTTTTAAAGAAGAAATACTTCATGATTATTATTTAGCTCGATTAAGCCGTGAAACCAGTCTATTGGGTAGACGTGAGGTATTAACCGGTAAAGCTAAATTTGGAATTTTTGGTGATGGAAAAGAACTTCCACAAATTGCCATGGCTAAAGTTTTTAAAAATGGAGACTTCCGTTCTGGATATTATCGTGACCAAACCTTTATGATGGCCATTGAGCAATTGACTGTTGAAGGATTTTTCGCTCAATTATATGCTGTAACCGACGAAAACGTAGAAAAGGCTTCTGCAGGAAGACAAATGACCTCACACTTTGCTACGCACTCTTTGAACAAAGATGGATCTTGGAAAAAATTAACGGAACAAAAAAATTCAAGTGCTGATATTTCTCCAACGGCTGGTCAAATGCCTAGATTAGTTGGTTTGGCGCAAGCCTCTAAATACTATAGAAATCATCCAGAAGCAGACGAAACCAACAATTTTTCTATCAATGGTAACGAAATCGCATTTGGTACTATTGGTGATGCTTCTACTTCAGAAGGTCATTTCTGGGAGTCAATTAATGCGGCGGGTGTTTTGCAAATCCCTATGATTATCTCTATTTGGGACGATGAATATGGAATTTCTGTTGGACACAATTATCAACGAACTAAAAAGAATTTATCTGAAATGCTTAAAGGCTTTCAGAGAACCGATAACGAGCGAGGTTATGAAATCATTACAACCTATGCTCACGACTATCCACACTTGGTAGAGTCATATCAAAAAGCTGAAAGATTAGCTAGAGAGGAGCATATTCCTGTAGTTGTTCACGTGAGAGAATGTACGCAACCCCAAGGCCATTCAACTTCTGGTTCACACGAGAGATACAAATCAAAAGAACGCTTGGAGTGGGAGAACAAAATGGATAATATCGAGTCTTTTCGCAAATGGATCTTGGATTTCGAAGTGAGCGAAGGTGATCAAGTTTTAAATATTGCCACAGAAGAAGAGCTTAGTGAAATCGATAAACAGACTAAAAAAGAAGCTAAACAAGGGCAAAAATCAGCATGGCAAGTATACACTTCTCAAATCGATGATCTTAAAAATGCTGCAGTTCCTTTATTGAAGAACTTAGCTGAGTCTTCTGCTAATAAAAATGCAATTTTAGAGGAAATCAATGCCTTATCTACCAAATTAAGCACTTATAAAAGAGATGTTTTCCATACGGTTAGAAAATCATTAAGATTAAGTATTAATGAAAATACGAGCGCACGCACGGCCTTAATTAATTGGTTGAATCACGCTATTGCAAAACAAAGAGAAAATTATTCATCTCATCTATATTTTGAAACTGCAGAACAATTGCCTGCCGCTATTGCTCCCGAGCTTAGCGAGGATTCTGAATTAGTGGATGGCCGTGTTGTTTTAAGAGATAACTTTAAAGAAATCTTTAAAAACAACCCTAAAGTATTAGTTTTCGGTGAAGACAGTGGAAATATCGGCGACGTAAACCAAGGATTAGAAGGTTTGCAGCAAATTTACGGCGAAAGCAGAGTAAGCGATACTGGAATTCGTGAAGCTACCATTCTTGGTCAGGGTATTGGATTGGCGATGCGTGGTTTAAGACCCATTGCTGAAATTCAGTATTTAGATTATGTTCTGTATTGTCTACAAGGAATGAGTGATGATTTGGCGACGGTGTTATATCGTACCAAAGGTCGTCAGAAAGCTCCAGTAATCGTTAGAACACGTGGTCATAGATTAGAAGGAATTTGGCATGCTGGTTCCCCAATGGGAGGAATCTTGAACCTAGTTCGAGGAATGTATGTTTTAGTTCCTAGAGATTTAACCAAAGCAGCAGGATTTTATAATTCTTTATTAAAAATCGATACACCTGCGATTGTGGTAGAAAGCTTGAATGGTTATCGATTAAAAGAAAAAATGCCAAGCAACTTAGGTGAGTTTACAACACCTATTGGCGAAGTAGAAATCACCAAAGAAGGGAAAGATGTTACCTTATTAACTTATGGTTCAACATGGAGAATTGTTGACGAGGCGGCTAAAGAATTAGAAAGTTTAGGAATCAGTGCCGAAGTTATTGATGCTCAATCCTTAATTCCTTTTGACAATTCTCAACGAATTAAGAAAAGTTTAGAAAAAACAAATCGTTTGGTTATTATAGACGAGGATGTTCCTGGTGGAGCTTCTGCCTATATGCTTAAAAACATCTTAGAAGACATGGATGGTTATCGTCTGTTGGATAGCAAACCGCTAACCATTACAGCCAATGACCATAGAACGGCTTATGCTACGGATGGAGACTACTTCTCTAAACCATCATTAGATGATATTGTTGAACAAGTTTATAACCTTATGAACGAAAGTAATCCAGCTAAATTTCCAAGTATTTTCGGATAATTGAACATTTTTTTAAAATTATTAATAAGGGAATCTATAAATCAGGTAGATTCCCTTTAATTTTGTTCTTATTCTGAATTTATAATCATTAAATTTCACATTATGAGAATTGATATTGTCACTGTTTTGCCTGAGCTATTAGAAAGCCCTTTTGCCGCATCTATTCTAAAGCGTGCACAAGAAAAAGGTCTTGTAGAGGTTCACTTACATAATTTACGAGATTGGACGACAGATAATTACAAATCAGTGGATGATTATCAGTATGGTGGTGGCGCAGGAATGGTGATGACTCCGGAACCTATTCAGAGATGTTTTGAGGATTTAATGAAAGATCGCGAATATGATGAAATTATTTATCTAACTCCAGATGGTAAGACTTTTAATCAAAAAATCGCAAATCAATTATCTTTAAAAGGCAATATTTTAATGCTTTGTGGCCATTATAAAGGCGTTGATCAAAGAATCCGCGATAAATATATCAGCCTCGAGATTTCTGTGGGTGATTTTGTTTTAAGTGGTGGTGAATTAGCTGCTGCTATTGTAGCCGATGCTGTTATTCGCCTACTTCCGGGAGTTTTAAATGATGAGACTTCTGCTTTAGAAGATTCTTTTCAGGACAATCTATTAGCACCACCTGTTTATACGCGTCCAGCGGTTTGGGAAGGTATGGAAGTTCCTGAAGTGCTATTGAGCGGCGATTTTAAGAAAATAGATGAATGGCGTGAAAGTCAAGCTTTAAAAAGAACCCAAGAGCGTCGACCCGATTTGCTTGAGGACTAAAATTTAGTCTATTAACTTATTATTTCGTGCTTTAATAATGGCTTCAATCTTATTGTGCACCTGCAGCTTTTTGTAGATATTTTCGATGTGCTTACGAACTGTCCCAGGAGAAATAATTAAATTATCTGCAATAATAGAGTAACTCAATCCTTTGGCCAATTGCTCCAAAACTTCGGTTTCTCTATCCGTAAGTCTGATTTTCTCTTTATCATTAGAATCTATATTAACCATTGGATTACGTAGAAGTCTTAATGTTTTAATGGCAATAGACGGATTCATCGCTGCCCCCCCATTCATGGTATCTACAATCCCTTGATGTAACTCATCGGGTTTCGTTTCTTTTAGCAAATAGCCATCGGCCCCGGCTTTTATGGCATTAAAAATATTTTCATCATTATCAAAAACAGTTAGCATAACTATTTTTATATGAGGGTAGCGTTTTTTAATTTCAGCAGTCGCTTGAATCCCATTCATAACAGGCATTTCTATATCCATTAGAATTAAATCCACAGCATGATTCTCCTCGAGTTTATCTACTATTTCTTGACCATTGAGTGCAGAGAACCTGAAGTCTAGATCAGGGAAAAAAGACAATTTTTCTTTTATGGCCAAGATGAGAAATGTATTGTCGTCTACGATTGATATACGAGTTTTCATGGGTTGAATTTTTTAGGTGATTGCCTGATAATACTAAAGCTCAAGGTTAATTTCGGTTCCTTTATTTATGGTTGAGTGAATATGTAGGTTAGCACACAAATCTTTAGCTCTTTTTTGCATAGAAAGTATTCCATTGCTGACTTTAACATTTTTCTGATCGAAACCAACACCATTATCCCTAATCCGAATGTTGATTTTATCTAATTTTTTAGTTATTAGAACCTCTATTTCACTTGCATGGGCATATTTAATGGCATTATTCACTGCTTCTTGAATTATTCGATAAATATTCATGCCATCTACCGAGTTGAAGTTTTGATCTAGATTTGAATTTTCATCAATTTCGAACAAAAAACTAGTATTATTTAAACTTAGATTCGCTTTTTCTATAAAATTCGTGATACGTGATTGCAAATCAGCAAAACTAATTTCACTTTGATTCATGGCCCAAATCGTATCTCTCAATTCATTAATTGTTTCGCGGGTAAAATCACTAATTTGATCTAACTTATTTAAAAGTGGTTGATTATTAATATCATAAGCATAATCTAAATTATCTAAGGATGAAATGACAAAGGTTAGCTGCGAGCCTATATTATCATGTAAATCTCTAGAGATTCGTAAACGTTGTTCTTGTAACTTATTTTGTGTCTCGATTCGAGCTAAGGCTGATTTTAATTCATTTTCCTTGTGTAATTGATTCATCTTTAATTTTTGTTGCTTCCAAAATAAAAATCCTAAGAGACCTATAACTAAGGTTAATCCGATTAAACCAATTACGGTATATCCCCTTCTTTGTAATTTTAATTCTTTTTCGGCTATATCAGCACGATGGATTAGAATTTCTTTTTCCTTTTCTGCAGTTTCATATTGAATAGACATTTCGTTGATGTGTCTTGCCTTGGATTCAGAAAACATTTCATCCTCATTTTCTTTGTATTTTTTGTAATAGGCTAAAGCATTTTTATAATCATTTTTATTTAGACTTAATTCATGATATCTTAAAAAGCCTTCAGACAAAAATCTTTTCTCACCTGTTTTATAAGTTTCTTTCATGGCACTATCTAAAATAATTTTAGCCTGTTGAAATTGTTTTTTATCCATTAATATTTTGCTCAAATTGATTAATGTAATCGGATTTGGTTCTTTCTTATCACCAACTTCTAGGGATAATAAGGTGTATTTCTCTGCATTATTCAGGTCATTTAATTTGGTATATGTATTCCCAATATTGGAGTACCATGTGCTTAAATAGCCATACTCTTTATTCTTTTTAAAATACTCAACAGCCATTTTGTTGTAATAAAGCGCGCTATCAAAGACGTTAAGCTCATCGTAAGCAATGCCAATAAGCCCATAACCTCTCCCGATGCTCAATTCATCGTTCATATTTTTGGCAGAAATAATCGATTTTTTATGCCACTCAATAGCTTTCCTATAATCGTTCATTCTATCATAGGTGTAACCAATCTCTTGAATAAGCCTCGTTACAAATAGATTATCCTTTAACCTATTTTTTCTAAATTCTAATTCCTCTAATCCTTTTGCCAAAGCCTCTGGATACATTCCATTTTTCTGATATCCCCGGTGTGCATAATACATGGCATTGGCAGCCAATGAATCATTTAAACCGATAAGATATTTTGAGGCAATATTTAAGTTTTTAATTTGTAGAAAAGTTTGATTTTCTTGGAAATTAGAAACACCCATCCTATAATAGGCTTTACCCAAAAGGAGAGAATCATTGGTGTAATCTAACACCTTGGCGGCAGCATCATATGCAGAAATTGCATCTCGACTATAATAGTAGGCATCTGCCAAATTCAAAAAAGACATTGCTTTAGCATCGCCCTTTTGCGAGGCTATACAATTCCTCAAACTATCTATATTTTGACCTACAGCAAATGATGTCAAAAGTGATATAAATACACAAAGCCTAGTTGTAATCTTTTGCATCATAAGTTTGAATTTATATAAATGTACTAAAATGTCAAAAGCGCACAAACTAGTTATGCGCTTTTTATCAGGGTTTAGGTTGTTAGAATGCTAGTTAGAGTAGTTAAGTTAGTATAGAAACATTCTAATTCTTTAGGTTTTATTCCATATGAGCCCTGAAATTACCATCGGTAATACTTAAAACATTTGGAGAAGCCTCCTCATTATAACCTTCGAATTTAAATGTTCCTTTAACCATGACACCATCATCTTCGGTTACGATTACTTCACCTTTGGGTACACCTCCACCCATTTGGGTTATGAAGTTATTTATCCATGCAGTATTGGTGTTTACTTTATAATACATAAGCATACTGCCATCCGTTGCACTGGTTCCTATGCGATAAGTTCCGGTGCCGGTATAATTATATACTTGAATGGTCATGGCTTCTCCTGCATTATTTGACCCCTGAACCAAGAGCACACCATTGGAGATTTGAGCTGCTACCAAATCGCCATAATTAGAATCTGTTGACCAATCATTGCCTGCCACCTTTGCCGTAATAAAGTCGGCATCTCCAGAAGTACCTCCTCCATCATCGTCACTGCTACAAGAGAGCATGATGATTGATAAAATCGATAATAGAAGAATTGCGGAGTGAGTTTTAAAAGTTTTCATAAGCGTAGTTTTATTGTTAAAGCAAATATAAAATTGGATTATCTTTCATGAAATACGATGAATTACGTATTTAACTTGAAAGAATCAGCAGAAATAGAAAAAGCACACAAATGAATGCATGCCTTTTCATAAATTAATTAAGGCTAATGCTTTTAAGAATTCATCCTTACCTGTTTGCCATATCCTCTACATAACGAGTTCTAAATTAACCATCCGTTACATATATTAAGCTAGGCGTTGACATTGGGTTGTAAGCGTCAAAATAAAATGTCCCTTGAATAATATCACCATTATTCGAAGTAATGGCAACCAATAACATGAGAAACATCGCGAAAATAGCCGAGAAA
>CAZKJO010000001.1:84236-96001 GCA_964553105.1 uncultured Weeksellaceae bacterium
ATATTTATTACAAACCAAAAATCATAATATAACACTTTCTTAAACTGGAATTGGAGGATGACTTTGAATAAAATCAGCTACGAGTTGTGGATCATCTGTTAAATAAAGTAATTCTTTATAAGGCTGGTTAACAGCAAGCTGATGCAACACAGAATACAAAGAAGTATCCTCCACATAGCGCTTTTTGCTCAAGAAAACCATAGGACTGTAATAACCAAAAGTTCCGTAGTGATTTTGTGCTGCCTCTTGAAAAATTTCTTGCGTAGTCCCTGCACTACCTGGTGCATATACAACTCCATAGAGCGCTATGGCTAGCAAAGTATCTTCTCTAATTGAGTTCGAAAAATATTTAGCGATATGCGATGCAAAAACATTGCTTGGTTCATGTCCATAAAACCAAGTTGGAATAGCCAGATTTTCTTTTCCATCTGGGAACATCTCTAAGACTTTCAAAGCATTATTCACATAGTTTTTGGCTAAATAATCTCTTGGGATTTCGATTTGATTATCAAAATCTAAATCACTCAAAATTTCAATGGCGGTAGCTAAATCTTTGTCCGTTCGATTGGCCATATAGGCACCCAAATTAGCAGCTTCCATAATTCCAGGTCCACCACCCGTCATGATATAATAATCTTTCTCAGCCAACAATTTTGCAGCCTTTGCAACTTTTACATAGTATTCGGAGCCCCGTCTTGTAGCATGTCCTCCCATAAAGCCGACGGCTTTCTTTTCGGTCATACCTTTTTTATCAAAGCCCATAAGTCTGCGCAAACTTTCATCTATATTAAAATCGTGTAGACGCTGAGCCATGGCTTCAAAAAGTGGCGGATTATATTTATTTTTAACAAAACGCTGATAGATTTTTAAATCTACCGAAGCATCATTTTCAAAATTATATCCTTCTAATAGCTCCTGATAAGAATAGAGAGAGTTTCGATTGGGGTTATACGGTAGATTTTTAAATTTTGGATAAACAATCGCACCATATGAAATTACTTCTGTGGCTTGATTTCGATTAAATGCACAGCTAAGAAAAGTAGTATTTTCATACTTAAACTGGCTCCAATCTATATTTTCATTCTTAAAATTAATTCCTTGAATCACTAAATTCGTAAGATCTTTATTCTCTTTTGTGTAGTTTTTCCAAGCTTTTAAGCTATTAATAAGTATGCCTGTTTCCATAGTAATTTAAAATAATACAGGTTTAATATCTTTATCAAAAATCTTCTTTAATTCAGGTGGAATATCAATAAAATTATTATTAAAATCATCGAAGAAATCCTTGGTTTCTTCAGATAACAATTCTTGATAAGATTCCAAGACCTTTGGCCCAAATACCATAGGCGAAATTTGCAACTCACCATCTTTTATAACTCCAATCACATGATATTCATCTAATTCCTCAATGGGCTGTTGAGTAAAAGAACAATGCTCTAAATCGTTCTCCACATGCATCATCTCCTCCACTTCTTCCTGATGTTGCCTCATAAAATCTTGCATTTTAAGCATAGATTCTCTTGAGACTTTTTTCATCATCTCACGTTTGCAAGATTCGCAAATCGCATATTCGAATATAGCTGTGTGGTTACTATCGCCTAGATTTCTGTGGTAAGCTTTTTCTACAAAGTAGAGTTGATCATCTAGCTTATTTTCGCATACCGAACAGTTCTCAAAGAGCTCTCCCGTAACATCTGAAAGTAATTTTTTGGGTAATGACATAAAATCAAAGTTAGATAATATTTTCTTGAATTAGAATCTTATCAAGGATTCTTCTTAGTAAGAAATTAAAAATTAAATCTCGCCTTCTAATTAATGAGCTTGCTCCTTGATTTTGGCATTTCTACTCACAAACCAAGAAACTATTAAACCAATCCCCATCACACTAATAATTGTAATGAGATAGTTTTGAACGGTAAATTTAACTGGGAATGGAACATTAAAGCTCACCATCACCAAACTAAATTCATGTTGCATCCAAGCAAAGAAACTACCTACCAGCAATCCAAAAATAAGCGCATATAAAGTGATAAGCATTCCGGTGTAGAAATAGGTTTTGCGCAAAGAGGTATTATTAAATCCCATGCTATGTAAAGTTCTAGATTCCGGTGCTTTATCTAAAATTAAAATTGCGATAGATCCAGCTAAATTAAAACTAGCAATGATTAAAATTAAAAAACAAATCAAGTAAATAATTAAGTTTTCTGTATTCATCATTTTCAAGAAAGCAGCATCGATTTCCTGACGTGTCTTAACCTGGTAGTCGTCGCCGACAATGTTCTGAACCTTACGTTTAAGTTTATTTAAATCCGCTGTATTTGCTTTAATTTCGATTCCAGAGAATTGTCCTTCATTATAATTTAATAAAGCTTGAGCAAGCTCTATGTTAGAAAAAACATAGTTAGCAAACTTATCATTGATGAAAAATATACCCGACGAAAATGCCATGACTTTGTTTACAGCATCCTCTTCATTACTGATTAATCCCTTTCCTGGTTTAGGAACATAAAGTTGAACTGGTAAATCTGGATCCGTAAATAAAGATAATCGAGATGAAACTTCTGTCCCTATTACAATTTCGTCTAGGTATTCTCTCCCTAAAGGATCTCCAATTCTAACCATGGTATCCAAGCGAAAAATTTGATTGAAATTCTCGTCAATACCTTTTAAAGTAACAATATGATTCTTGTTATTATAACGAATAAAAGCCCTTTCTTCTATGACTTTACTAAGGGTTTCCACCTCATCAAAAGCCAATATCTCATTCAGTTTTTCCTCAAACGCTGCAGAAGATTGAATTGTTTTTCCTTGGGTGGGTGAAATAGCAATTTCTGGGTTGATATTGGAATAAAATTGAAGGTTTACGCTCTCTAATCCCGTAAAAACCGACATGATGATAAACAAACATGCGGTGACAAATCCCAAGGCTAAAAATGCAATCCAAGATATCACGTTTACTTCAATGGCATTTTTACCAGAGAAGACATACTTTCGTGCAAGTTTAAAGGGAAATAGATTCATTGATGATTTAAAATCAACTAATTATAATGTTGGATTATCTCCTTTACCTTTCAAAGCTCTGTCAATTTCATCGGCTTTATCTAAGGTAACATCTACAAAGAATTGCAATTCAGGAACAATACGCATTTGTTTGCCAATACGATTCCCTAATTCACCTCTAATATAAGTATGATTTTCCTTCACAAAGTCCATTACCTTGTCGGTATTGTTGGTTGGAAAAATACTTAAATAAACTTTAGAAATAGATAAATCTGAAGTTGTTCTAACCTCAGTAACCGTAATCAACATATTGCGACCAATTTTACTAGTCAATTGTCTGAAGATATCGGCCATATCTTCTTGTATCAGTTGATTTACTTTATTGAGTCGATTGCTTTCCATGATTGTAGTGTTTAAAAAATAGCTTTGAATTCGTGATTGACATAAGCCATAACACGAACTTTTGACAAAATTACGGATTTTAAAATCAGTTTTGGCCTGTGCTAGAAGCTATTTGTTTTATTTTATAGAGTATCTCGTCGAGTCCATTGGTTTTAATCTCAAAAACAGTAGACATCATCATGCCTAATTTCCCGGGCGGAAATCCCTTTCGCTGAAACCACTCCAAATAAGAAATCGGCAGATCCGAAATCATTTTACCTTTATATTTACCAAAAGGCATGGGTGTTCTTACGGTATCTAACAGTACTTTTTTATCCAAAATTAATTAAAAATAAATCGTTCTGCAGGAATTGCAGCATTGGGAATAATCTTATTAAAAATCACAACATATTCCTTGCCACCTATTGGCGTAGCCTCCATTCTGTGTGCAAATGTCAAATTTCCAACTTTTTTAAAATCTGAATAATTTACGGTTTCTAACTCATTTTGTTCTTTCAATAATTGAAAGTTTTTCGCATCGAACCAATAATAATTCTCAACGGTGTTTTTAGTTAACTTAACCTTAAATACATCCTTTGAATTTAATTTTTCTTTGCCCACTAAATTCACTTTAAATCCTTTCTTTTTATAATTTAAAATATCAGTTTCAAAAGCATCTTTCTGATAATTCGCCAATTTCTTATAATTCCCGCCAAGTTCATTATACGTATAGGCCTGTTCACCATCAAAACCTTCACTCAGCATTTCTTTGCCATCTACAACATAACTCACCCTTTTGAAATAAGGTCTAGCGTGTTCTATTTTAATTTGTACTACATCGCTAACGTCAATCGAAACTTGACCTTCTATAATAATACTATTTAAATTGTTCCAAGTGTCTATTCCACCTGTAACCTCTAAATGTTTGTCAATAATTTCCTCAGCAGTTTGAGCGTTTAAAAATCCAAGACTGATGCATAGAAATAACACGAAAATTTTATTCATCTTCAAATATAAATTAAGCTTGTTAATATCCAACTATTGTTCCAAGTTTGCAAGATAAACTCGAGCTTCTTCTAGATCCTCTGGCGTATCTATGCCAATAGTTTTGAAGGGTGTCTCCACTACTTTTATGCGATAGCCATTTTCTAAATAACGTAACTGTTCCAATTTCTCTGCCTTTTCTAAGGTTCCTGGGGCTAGCTGCGTAAAATCAAGTAGTGCCTTTTTGCGGTAAGCATAAATACCCACATGTTTGTAATACTCTACCAACGAATCAATATCTCTAACAAAGGGGATAACAGAACGCGAAAAATAGAGCGCATCCATATTATTAGCAACAACCACTTTAACATTGTTAGGATTTTGAATATCTTCTTTAGACTCCATCTTCTCCATGAGTGTTGCTACATCCACCTTTTTGTCTTCATCTTTTTTAAAAACATCTATTAAAGATGCTAAAGCTTTGGTCGCCGTAAAAGGTTCATCACCTTGAACATTTACAACCACATCTGCGTCCATATCTTGAATCACTTCCGCAATTCTATCACTTCCGCTCGCATGATGGGGCGAAGTCATTACCGCCTTACCACCAACACCTTCAATGTCCTGTATTATCTTTAGATCATCCGCTGCCACAATCACTTCATCAAACAAATTAGATTTTTTCACCGCCAAATAAGTAGTAGCAATCACCGAGTGTTGGCCAAGCTTCTTCAATAACTTGCCGGGAAAACGTGTAGCACCAAAACGTGCAGGAATAACAGCGACTACTTTCATTTGATTATATTTGTTTACATTAGACAATTAAAGGAGGCAAATTAAAGTTTTTTAAAAGAATATTTTAAGTTTCTTTTAAATTTAATTTATATTTGGTGAATAATTTAGGTACTATGAAGAACATTATAAAAATAGCTCTATTAGTTTTAGCTCTTTTCTTATCTTTTATGATCTACCGATCAGTTGATGGATTGGTGAATTTCAATCAACAAAGGCTTGAGCGTTACGCCATTGCAGCGGAACAACTACAAGATGTTGCGAATGCTCAACGTTTATATAGAGTATTTAAAGGTGAGTATACAGACAATCTAGACTCGCTTAAGCAATACTTGAGCGATGGTAAAATCTATATGATTAACCGTACAGATTCTTCTGGCTATGTTTATGATGCAAATAAAAGAATTGACGTGATGAAGAGTTTTACAATTATTGACACCATTGTATCTCAGACCAGCGTTAAAGATTCAGTTCTTGGAAATCGTTCTCTAGAGAATTTTGGTTTTGTTCCGATTGAAGGAAAAAAGATTCCTATCGATATGTACGCTTCTTATGTAGATAGAGTGGTTGGTACAGATAGCACCAATATTCAAAGAGATCACTTGTTCAAAGCGTCGGTAAGCAAAAGAGACGTATTAGCAGGTCTTGGAGATGATTATATCGATAGAGAAATGAACGATGAAACTTCAGCAGTTAAGGCAGATGAAATTCAAGTGGGTAGCGACAGACGTCCAACACTAGAAGGAAACTGGTCATCTGAAGTTGATAGAATCATTAAGGATAAACGATCTGGTTTAAACAAATAATCCTACTATGGCAATTAAAAAACTATCCATCCTTTTCTTGAAGGATGGATTTTCTTTTTGTGTAGCAAAAGATGCTGAGTTGATTCATACCGAGAAAGTTCGATTTAAAGCTTCTCAAGAGACTACTTATTATGAATTACTGAATCAGAAGTTAGATCAACAATTGTATTTAAATCAAACTTATGATCAAGTTCATTTGGCCTATTTGGGTGATCAATTCAATATTATTCCTCGTAGCTATTTCGAAAAAGATCAAGACGCTCAAAAATGGCTAGAATTTAATGCAGAAATCTATGAAGGAGATAGTATTGAAACCACTAAGCTTTCGAATTATGATGCGGAATTAATTTATGCTTATCCACAAGAATTAAAAGAAATTATAGATAGAAAGTTTAAAGGTGCTAAAATAGAGAGTGCTTCGGCTCTTTTCATCAATAGTTTTAAATTAGAAGATGATAAGGCTCAAATGTTTTTAAATATTCACACGAATCAACTAGAGCTTTTAGCTTTTAAAAATAAAGGATTATATTTTTATAACATCTTTGAAATTGAAACCAAAGAAGATTTAGTATATTATATTCTGAATAGTTTCAAACAGCTCGAACTCGACCCCAACGAACTTGAAGTTTATTATTTTGGCGGAGATTTGGAGGATGCAAGTTTAAAAATGATGATGAATTTTATTCGTCATGTGATGCCAGGAATATCCAACTCAACCGAATTATCTTATTACACCGAACTACAAAAATTATCATGAGAATTATATCAGGAAAATGGAAAGGAAGACGCTTTATCGCGCCCAACAACCTACCAACAAGACCCACCACCGATTTTGCTAAAGAAGCTTTATTCAATATTTTGAATCACCAGCTATATCTAGATGAAATCAAGGTCTTAGATTTATTTGCGGGTATTGGTAGCATAAGCTTGGAATTCGCTTCTCGTGGTGCTGTTAAAGTGGATGCTGTTGAGCAAAACCCAATTTGCGTTGACTTTATCAATCAAAGCATCGAAAAAATTGAAGCCAAGGAAATTGAAGTATTCAAACATGATGTTTTTCAATTCCTGACCCGTAGTCTACACGATAAATATGATGTTGTTTTTGCTGATCCACCTTATGATTTGGAAGAAGAAGATTATAATAAAATCGTATCTCTGGTTTTTGAGAATGACTATATCGAAGAAGATGGAATGTTTATTTTAGAACACCCAAAAGGCATTAGCTTCGAAGAACATCCTAAATTCTCTGAACATAAGAAATATGGTAATGTAAACTTTAGTTTCTTTTATACTTAAATCAACCTATAATTTAGCTTAAAGCATCTTTTGGATTCGCCCATTCCAAGGTGCGAATTGGGAATGGTATACCAATAGAATTTTCATCGAATACCTCTTTGATGACCATCATGGCTTCAGACCTCGCTTCTAAAACATTCCGGTAAGATTCGGAGGCAATCCAAAATCTTATTTGAAAGTTAATGGAGCTATCATCAAATTCAAGCCAATGAAATTCAACCTGCTCATAATCTAACTGTTTGAAGTGTTTGGTTATCGCATCGGTTGCTAATTTCTTAACAAACCGCATATCACTATCATAATGCACTCCACAGGTAATTTTGGTTCTATTTCTTGGCGTTAATCCATAATTTTTAAATGGGCTCTCAATGATCATCTTATTTGGAATCACCACGATATTATTATCTACCTCTCTAATTCGGGTATTACGAAGCGTTATTTCTTCAATGGTTCCAGCATAACCGTTAGTTTCCACATAATCGCCCACATTCATAATATCATTTAAGGAAATAAAGATCCCCGAAAATGTATTGGCCAAAGCTCCCTGAAAAGCAAGTGCTACCGCCAAACCAGCGATACCACCGGCTGCTAAAATACCCTTCAACAAGTTGCTCATGTTTAACAAGCTAACGGCAATCACAACACCGGTTAGAATAATTAGAATGGATACCACATTAGCTACCAAAGATCGAATCGATGAGCGTTTAATAAATTTGTTAAGAATTTTCTTAACCCATCCTTTGGTATATATGCTCAAAATATAACAGAGCGTAAAAACTAACAAGGATAAAATTATTTCTGGGAGATATTCAATCAAAGAATCTTTCCAACTGAATATTCTATCCCACATTTTCTCCCACGAAGTCTTAAATCCTTCAGAAACCTTTTCAACATCCTTTCCCAAGTCAGAATCTTCTGTCTCTTGCTGAATTAATAATAAGATTTTATATAAGTTCATAGTTTCTGAATCGAAAATAATGCTAAATATAAGGAATTGAAGCATAAAAAAAGCGTTCATTTCTGAACGCTTCAAAATTTATAAAAACAATACAAAATCAATTTTAATACATTGATTACATATTTTCAATCACCATAGAAGAGGCTCCACCTCCACCATTACAGATTCCGATACCTCCGTATTTACCAGCATTTTGCTTCAATACATTTATTAAAGTAACCAAAATTCTAGAACCAGAATTTCCTAGTGGGTGTCCTAATGAAACCGCTCCACCATTCACGTTAACTTTAGCTGGATCAAGGTCTAGTAATTTAATATTAGCCAATCCTACTACTGCAAATGCTTCGTTTAACTCAAAGTAATCAAGGTCTGTCATCTTTAGGCCTGCTTTAGCAACTGCCTTAGGAAGTGCTTTGGCTGGAGCTGTTGTAAACCATTCTGGCTCGTGAGCTGCATCTGCATATCCAACAATTTTAGCTAAAGGCTTTAAACCTAATTCTTCTGCTTTTTCTTTAGACATTAAAACAACTGCAGAAGCTCCATCATTTAACGTAGATGCGTTGGCCGCCGTTACAGTTCCGTCTTTCGTAAAAGCTGGACGTAAACTTGGCACTCTGTCTAATTTAATATTTTTGAACTCCTCATCTTCTTTCACAATAATAGGTTCTCCTCTTCTCTGTGGTACTTCAACCGGAACGATTTCCTCATCGAATCTACCTTCTGCCCAAGCTTTGGTTGATCTGTTATAGGATTCAACTGCAAAATTGTCTTGTTCCTCTCTCGAGAAATCATACTCAGTTGCACATAAATCTGCACATACTCCCATTACATTTTTATCATATGCATCAGTTAAACCATCATTAACGATACCATCGATTAATTGTGTATTTCCGAATTTATTACCCGTTCTAGCGGTCATTGAATAGAAAGGAGTCATCGACATATTTTCCATTCCTCCAGCTACAATCACATCTGCATCTCCTGCTTTAATCGCTTGAGCTGCTTGCATAACTGCTTTTAATCCAGATGCACAAACTTTGTTAATCGTAGTACATGGAACATCGTTTGGAAGTCCTGCTCCTAAAGCTGCTTGACGTGCAGGTGCCTGACCTTCACCAGCTTGTAGAACGTTACCCATGTAAACTTCTTCTACTTTATCTGCCGATAAACCAATTTTATCTAAAGCACCTTTAATAGCTATCGAACCTAATTTGGTAGCAGGAACAGTTGATAAACCACCTAAAAAACTACCGATTGGAGTTCTAACAGCTGATACTATATAAACTTCTTTCATAATTATTATAATGTGTTAACTAAATTTTTTTCTACTTTCATTCTCCAACCAAATGGATCTTCAGATTTGTTGTTTTGGATGTCCATCAACTGTTTTTTCAATTGTTTACCCCAAGACTCTTCCATTGGCATATCAGCTAAGTCTAGTGTCTCGTCTGGATAACCAATAGCAGAGAATGTATTTAATACAACCGCTGTACCACACCCGAATACTTCTTTCAAGCTTCCATCTTTGTGTGCAGCTTTCATTTCGCTCACTTTAATAGGTCTTTCTTCAACTTTCCAACCATTATGTTTAGCAATATTGATAAGACTATTACGAGTTACCCCGTTTAGGATTCTTTCTGAAATTGGCGCAGTAATTAATGTATCGTTAATTCTAACAAATACATTCATAGTACCCGCCTCTTCAATATATTCATGCGTACTTGCGTCTGTCCAAATTACTTGGTCGAAGCCTTCTTCTCTCGCTAATTTCGTTGGATAAAAAGAAGCTGCATAGTTACCAGCTGCTTTGGCATAACCCACACCTCCGTTCGCAGATCTAGAATATTTATCTGCAATCTTAACGCGTAATGGTTTAGCATAGTAATCAGGAGCAACCGCAGTAATCACACAGAACATAAATTCTTCTGAAGATCTAGCGGTAATCATTGGCTCAGTAGCAAAAATGAATGGTCTAAGGTATAAAGCCATACCATAAGTTGGCGGAACCCAATCTCTATCTATATCTAAAAGAGCTTTTAAACCATCCATGAAAACATCCTTAGGAACAGGAGGCATATTCAAACGAATCGCAGAAGTGTTGATTCTTTCGAAGTTTTTTTCTGGGCGGAACATAAATACGTCATCATTCTCATCTTTATAAGCTTTCATTCCTTCAAAACAAGCTTGTCCGTAGTGGATTGCTTGCATAGCAGGAGAGAAACTCATTTCTTGAAATGGAATAATTTTAGCCTCGCCCCAAACGCCATCTTTATATTCGCAAACCAACATGTGATCCGCAAAGGTGTTACCAAAAGTTTTGATTTCTAAACTTTCAGGCGTTAGTCGGGAGCTTTTCACTTTTTCTATATACATCGTTATATTTTTAAAATTCTTATATTTATAGCTGCTCAAATTTAATTATATTTATGGAATTAATAAAACAAAAATTAACACATCCACTGATTTTTAACGAAATATGTTAAAACGAGAAATCAAAATAACCCAAGACGGAAGCAATACTCTATACATTCCAGAATGGAATGAAAGCTATCATTCTAAGCACGGAGCTTTGAGGGAAGCAGAGCATGTTTTCATAACAAATGGATTGGAAAAGTTAAATGATTCCAACGTGATTAATGTCCTTGAATATGGTTTCGGCACTGGTCTAAATGCCTTACTTTCTTTTATCTGGTCTCGCGACCATTCCAAATCTATAAACTATACCAGTCTTGAGAAATTTCCGGTTTCCACCACAGAAGTTGAAGCCATGGATTTTCATCAAGTTATAGCACAAAAATATTCTAATCTTCAAGCCGACCCAATATACGATTTTTTCTTAAAAATGCATCAAGCAAAATGGGAAGAAAAAGTAAATTTGACTGATTTTTTTGAATTATTTAAGCAGGAGATCGACTTTAAAGAGGTAAGATTCAAAGAAGAGACCTATGATGTTGTGTTTTTTGACGTTTTCGGAATGAGGGTTCAACCAGAACTATGGTCGGAAGAGATTTTTGAGAAGATTTATACGAGCCTCAAGATAGGTGGCTTATTCACAACTTATGCTTGTAATGGTCCTACCAAACGCGCTTTAAAAGCCTGTGGTTTTAGGGTCGAAAAATTAGCTGGACCTCCGGGTAAACGAGAAATGATTAATGCATGGAAAAAATAGATAGATTCAATATAAGGGTGTATGCACTGATTATACATCAAGACGCTATTTTAATACTTAAAGAACCCTACGCGGGAGAAATTTTATATAAATTTCCAGGTGGTGGATTAGAATTCGGTGAAAGCTTAATCGACGGCCTAAAAAGAGAGTTAAAAGAAGAATTAAACCTTGAACTAACTGAAGCAAGTCATTTTTACACCCAAGAGGAATTTTTGGTTTCTAAATTTAGAGCCAATGAACAATTGCTTACCATATATTATAAGGCTAAGGTTGATAATATAGAAAATCTCGTTAGATTGGATCAGTCTATTCAAGAATTAATGTGGATTCCACTTAATAAACTTTCTACCCAACATGTTAATCTACCCATTGACCAAAT
>CAZKJO010000002.1:0-3752 GCA_964553105.1 uncultured Weeksellaceae bacterium
TCCACCGAAATCAGAGTTTCCTTATGATTTGGAACATCATAAGAGATTCGTTCTCTTGGTTGGGCTGGGTTTTTATATTTAGAAAATTGTGAAATAATTCGTTGCTCCATTTCTTTTGCATCGATATCGCCTACCACAATAATCGCCATTAAATCAGGTCGATACCAATCTCTGTGATATCTTCTAATAACTTCGGGGTCGAAGTTTTCTATAATTTCTTTTTTACCGATAGGTAAACGCTGAGCATAACGAGATTGGTATAAAACCTTAGGTAAATATTCATCTAGCATTCTTTTATCAGCACCAAGACCAAGTCTTAATTCTTCTAAGATAATTCCTCGCTCTTTATTGATTTCCTCATCCGATAGAATCGCATTAAAAGCCCAATCTTCAATTATTTTCATTCCTATATCTAGATTTCCTGGCTTTTCTAAAGGAATCGGTAGAATATAAACAGTTTCATCAAAACCGGTATACGCGTTCAAATGTTGACCGAATCTTACGCCAATTGACTGCAGACTATCTACAAGCTCATTGCCCGGGAAATTTTTTGTGCCATTAAAATTCATATGCTCCATAAAATGAGCAAGACCTAATTGATCATCATCTTCTACAATAGAACCAACATTTAGAGCCAGCCTTAACTCAACCTTATTCTCTGGTTTTGCATTTTCTTCGATGTAATAGGTAAAGCCATTATCTAATTTACCGTATACAACATTAGGATTTAATGGGATATTTTGTGCTTGGAGCAAAATTGTTCCTAACAAACAACATAGAAGTATAATTTGCTTTGTCATGATTTTTATATAATTCCTCTAAATTAATAAATCAAGATAGAATATGGATTGTTATTGGGTTTAAGTTTTAATCAATTGAATAAAAGTAGAAATTTTAATAGAAAGCATAAAAAAAGCACCCGAAATGGGTGCTATATACTTAATATGAAATTTGAATCAAATTAGAAATCTGATTGACTTACGCCTTTGTTAACTTCGTAAGATTTCATTTCCATAACCACTGTTTGTGGTCCTACTTCTTGTAAAACTTTAAAAGGCATTTTGATACCATCAACTGCTTTATAGTCCTCAAATTTTGTTAAAACTTGCATATCTCCTTGTGGAGTTTCCTGTGTTAAAACACTTTGAACTAAAAGACCAGAAGCTTTATCATAAAATTCTTCATGAGTTGATTTACCAACTTTAACTTTTACCTTATAAGCATCTTTTCCATTCACTTTAGACAATCCAGCTAATTCTAACTGATCTGCTGTATAGAAAGCTTGGTCAATGATTCCTTTCTTAGCTACTTTATCAGCAACGTCGTCTCCCGTTAATTCTTGAGATCCTCCCATTCCAGCAACTTTTAAAGTTGTTCCATCAAATGATTGACTCATTACTGTCATACCATTCATTTTCATTTCAGTTTTTTCCCTGTTTGGAGCTAATTGCAATAATGTACCTTCCAGTGGCTGAGGTGCGCCTGCTTCCATAGAGAAAGTTGCTTTTACTGATTTTAAAGCTTTCACTTTATCTTTACCACCAATTTTATCTAAATAAGTATTAACAACACTCATTGGAGTAACATCCGCTGCAACTTTTTCAAATTTAGGAGCTTCTACTTCTTCTGCGTATCTATTATAATACTTAATAGGTAAATTCATTTTTTGTAATGCAGGTAAAACGTCCTCTGCTTTTCCAACGACTACGATTCTAGCATTGTCTTTACCAAAATATTTTTTAGCAGCTGCCATAACATCTTCTCTAGTCACTGCATTAATATTTCTAATATAGTTTTCGTAGAAATCTGCTGGTAAGTTTTGAGTTTCAATTTGTAGCGCTTGTCTAGCAATAACCTCTGGTTTCTCAACTTGCATTACGAAGTTACCAACGAATTTAGCTTTTGCATTTTTTAATTCTTCTTCAGAAACTAATTCAGTTCTAATTCTTCCTAATTCACCTAACATTTCAACAATAGCACTGTCAGTAACTGAGTTTCTAACAGAAGCAGTAGTCATAAAACGATTTACGTCTTTATCTCCTCTAATTCTAGAGTATGAACCATAAGTCCAACCGTTTGCTTCTCTTAAGTTTAAGAACAAACGACCTTCTCCACCACCTCCTAAGATTTGGTTTGCCATAAGTGCCGCGAAATAATCTGGGTCACTCATTTTAAGGTTAGTTACGTTTAATGTAGAAACCTCTGACTGAACTGCGTTTGGCATATCAACAAAGTTAATGGTTGCTGTAGCAAGATTCTTAGGCTCTGGATAGTTTTGAGCTTTAACAGTTGCTTTTTTCCATGAGTTAAATTTCTTAGAAACTAAGTTTTTAACTTCATCAAAGCTAACATCACCAACAACTACCATGTATGCATTACCTGGAACGAAGTTTTTAGCATAGTAGTCTTTTACATCTTTAAATGTAATGTTTGGAGCCGTTTTATCATTTAAGAATTCTCCAAAAGGGTGTGATTTACCGAAAACCAAAGCATCTTGAACATTAGATGCTACAGAAGTAACACTTTTTTCATCAGCTTTTAAACCTTCAATCATTTTAGCTTTTTCGCTCTCAAACTCTTCTTTAGTTAATAAAGGATCTAAAACACCTTGTGAAACTAAATCTAAGATTTGTGGGAAATACTTAGATAAAGTTGAAGCATAAGCTCCACCTGCGTGGAAACTAACATTTGCACCATAGAAATCAACTTCTTCGTTGAATTTATCTTTTGGTATTTTAGAAGTTCCATTACCCATCATGCTACTTAACATGCTTCTTACTCCTTTTTTGTCGCCTTCTGCAACTGGAGGATTATCCATTACTAAGTTAAAGCTAACTCTTGGTAATTTATTATTTTCAACTACCATCACTTTCAATCCATTGTCTAATGTGAAAGTTTGTGGTTTACCAATATTAACTTTAGGTGCTGGACCAGGTGTTGGTCTAATACTTCTATCGATTCCTTGTGTAGTTGTTTCCATCTCTGGTTCACTCTCAGCATTCTGAACCTGTGTTGTTGTACAAGATCCAAGGATGAATGCAAAAAGAACGCTATATATTATTTTATTCATTTCTATTTTTTAAAATTCGTTGAAAAATTATTTTGCTCCAGTGTATTCGATGATCACTCGCTGATTCGGGTTCAAGTATTTTTGAGCCACCTCTCTAATTTCTTCTCTAGTAATAGATCTATAAATATCGATCTCTTTGTTAGTCAAACTAGTATCTCCATACAATAAGTAGTTCGTAGCTAATGTATGTGCAATACCTTCTACACTCGAATTACTAGAAACGAATCTATTTTCGAATTGATTTTGAAGCTTTTGATATTCTCTTTCAGAAATTAATTCAGTTTGTAGTTTCTTGATTTCTGCATCGTATGCATTCAACATATCTTCTTTAGTATTATCACCCATTGGCAAACCATAGATAATATATTGTCCGTAGTCCTCTTGGCTATAGTTGAAAGCTCCAACTTGTAATGCAGTTTTATCCTGATCTACCATCTTCTTATATAATCTAGAACTTTTCCCGTCGCTCAATACAGCAGAAATTAAGTCTAAAACTCTAGCATCTCTTGTTTTCATAGAAGGAGTTCTAAACGCAGAAATAATCATTGGAATTTGAACGTTTGGATCTTCCCAAGTTGCCTCGATGGGTTTTGTAATAGGATCTTCTTTAGCAATTGTTCTTTGAATGTCAGCTCCTCTTGGAATTTCAGAAAAATAATCGTTGATCCATGTCTTAGCTTGT
>CAZKJO010000002.1:3852-48710 GCA_964553105.1 uncultured Weeksellaceae bacterium
TCGTTCTGTGTATCAACTCCAACTTGGTTAATGATAGGGTGTAACATTCTTTCAGATTCCATCCATAAACCTAATTGTAGATTATTAGATGGGAAGACCTCGTAGTAATAAGTTCTATCATCAGAAGTGTTAGCATTGTTGGTACCACCATTAGCGGTAACAATTTTAAACCACTCACCTCTTTCGATGTTCTTAGTTCCCTCGAATAACAAATGCTCGAAGAAGTGCGCAAAACCTGTTCTATCTGGTTGCTCATCTTTAGCTCCCACATGGTACATTACAGATGTAATTACCACAGGTGCAGTCTTGTCTTGATGAAGAATTACGTGTAATCCGTTGTCCAGATCGTACTCTTCATAATCAATGTGTTGTGCTTGGCTACTTAGCATTGCTCCTACAGCAAACACACTCAATATCAATTTTTTCATGAAAAAATATTTGGTATTAATTAATTTATTGGTCTATTTGACGAATATAAGTGTGGAAAGTTACAAATGATTTGAATTAATTTAAAATTATCTTAAATATTTCTCTAAGTTTAAACTCATGATAAATAAATATTAAAGTAAATCTTGAGTTTGATTATTAAAAATTTTAGGAATTACGAGATACCGTATTTTATAATTCTAATCCCTTTTTAACTATATCATTCTATCGTTATACTTTCAATTATAATTAATTTTGGGTTTTGAAAGCTATCTAAAATTTAATATTGGAGACAAAAATGTATATAAGCTTGATTTAAAGTTCAATAAATTAGGTAAATAATTTTAAAAAAAACTTGCCAACTTATTTATAATCCGTACATTTGCGACTTCATACATAATAATCATTAAACAAATATTTGAATGTATTTATCACCAGAGAAAAAAAGAGAGATTTTTGAAGAGTATGGCATCAACGCTAATGACACTGGATCTCCAGAGAGCCAAATTGCCTTATTCACTTACAGAATCAAGCATTTATCAGAACACTTAAAGCAAAATCGTAAGGATTATAACACCGAGCGTGCACTAGTAAATCTGGTAGGTAAAAGAAGAGATTTCCTTGACTACTTAATCAAAACAGATATCGAAAGATACCGTGCGATTATTGCCAAGTTAGGAATCCGTAAGTAATCAAAGAAAAATAACTCGAGGCAAGTCATTACTGACTTGCCTTTTTTGTTTTCTTTGGTTCACTCCAATTTAGACACATTAATTTATATATGAATAATCAAGTTTTTACAAAAGAAATCCGTTTTGAAGACGGACGTTCCATTACCTTAGAAACCGGTAAATTAGCTAAACAAGCTAACGGTTCTGTGGTAGTGAAGATGGGTGGGACCATGCTGTTAGCTACCGTAGTATCAGCGAAAGATGCCCGAGATGGTGTAGATTTTATGCCATTAACTGTTGAGTATCGTGAGAAATTTACCGCAGCTGGAAAGATTCCAGGTGGTTTTTTCAAAAGAGAAGGACGCCCAACAGACGAAGAGATTTTGACCATGCGTTTGGTGGACCGCGTTTTGCGCCCAATGTTCCCAGACGACTATCACGCTGAAACGCAAGTTATCATCAGTGTATATTCTTATGACGGTTCTACTATGCCAGATTCATTGGCTGGTTTGGCTGCTTCAACTGCGATTGCATTAACGGATATTCCGTTCAAAGCTCCGCTTTCGGAAGTTAGAGTTGCAAGAGTAGAAGGAAAATATATTATTAATCCAGATTTCGAAACCTTAAAAACTGCTGACATGGATATCATGGTAGGTGCTACTGCAGATTCTGTAGTTATGGTTGAAGGTGAATTCGAAGAGGTTTCTGAGCAGGAAATGCTAGATGCAATTAAGTTTGCACACGAAGCAATTAAAGTTCAGATTCAAGCACAAATTGAATTAGCTGAGGCTGCTGGAGTTAGTAAAGAGAAAAGAGTTTACGAACACGAAACTCATGATCGTGATTTAGAAAAGAAAATTCAAACAGACTTATTCCAATCTTTATATGATATTGCTAAAGAACCAGCTGACAAACATGTTCGTGCTGAAAAGTTTGATGCAGTTTTACAAGAGTTCTTATCTGGCTATAGCGAAGAAGAATTAGAAGATGTTGCTCCTTTAGCTAAAGTTTATTTCTCCAATACAAAGAAAGAAGCTGTTAGACAATTGTTATTGGAAGAAGGAATTCGACTTGATGGTAGAAAACCAAATGAAATTAGACCTATTTGGAGTGAGGTAGATTATTTGCCATCTACACACGGTTCTGCGGTATTTACTCGTGGAGAAACTCAATCTTTAACTTCAATTACTTTAGGATCCTCTTTAGATGTTGATAGAGTAGATAGTTTATTAGGTGAATATTCCAAGAAATTCTACTTACACTATAATTTTCCTCCATTCTCTACAGGTGAAGCAAGACCTATTCGTGGAACTTCTAGAAGAGAAATTGGACATGGTAATTTAGCCGAAAGAGCTTTAAAGAAAATGATTCCTGAAGATAATCCATATACAGTACGTGTTGTATCTGATATTCTAGAGTCAAATGGTTCATCTTCTATGGCAACAGTTTGTGCGGGTACATTAGCTTTAATGGATGCTGGTATTAAATTAAAAAAACCAGTTTCTGGTATTGCAATGGGATTGATTACCGATACTGAATCAGGAAAATGGACAGTATTATCTGATATTTTAGGCGATGAGGATCATTTAGGAGATATGGACTTTAAAGTTACAGGTACTAAAGACGGTATCACGGCCTGTCAAATGGACATCAAAGTTGACGGTTTAGCGCATGAAATTCTTGAAAAAGCATTAATGCAAGCCAAAGAAGGTAGACTTCACATTTTAGGAGAAATGATGAAAACTATTTCTGAGCCTAATGAGCAATTAAAAGCAAATGCTCCTAAGATTGTTACCATGAGAATCCCAAGCGATTATATTGGTGCATTGATTGGACCTGGTGGAAAAATGATTCAGGCTATTCAAGCGGATACTGGAACTAACATTTCGATTGAGGAAGATGGTAAAGAAGGTATCGTTGAGATTAGTGGTGTAGATCAAGCAGGTATGGACGAAGCAATCCAACGTGTCAAAGACATTACTTTTGAACCAGAAGTTGGTGCAGTTTATACTGGAAAAGTTGTTTCTACTAAACCTTTCGGTGCTTTTGTTGAAATCAAAAAAGGTACAGAAGGATTGGTACACATTTCTGAGTTGGAATGGCATCGTGTGAACGACGTTGAAGACGTTGTGAAGGTAGGTGATGAAATTCAAGTTAAGTACTTAGAAAACGATCCAAAATCTGGAAAAATGAGACTTTCTCGTAAAGTTTTATTACCAAGACCGGATAAAAAGCAAAGAAACGATAAGGAAGATTAATTTTAAAATCGATTGAAAATAAGAAAGACTCCAATTAGGAGTCTTTTTTTACGTGTAAACTTTGAAACTATAAGTTTGAATCAAAGTTAAAATCTAATGTCATAATATATTTCTTTATTAACCAACCTGCGAATGCTCCGACTACAACTTTAATTACTCCACCTAAAACGAAAGGTGTAAATCCATATTCAATGGCTTTAGAAATTCCTAAATTAAAACTCAGTTTTAAAACACCAAATAGCAGAATTATGATGGTTCCAACCAACATGGCTAAAAGTGCATTTTTGAAATTATTTGTCTTATAATCCGAAATATAACCACTAAAAGCTCCACCAAAAATAAATCCTATCAAGTATCCACCACTATTGCTCATGAAAGCATCTATTCCAAAACCACCATCGGCAAACACAGGTACACCAATTAATCCAAGTAATAAATATAATAGGATAGAAATTTTACCCTCTTTTAAACCAAAAATGTAAGGAAGCAATAAAATCGCAAAACTCTGACCGGTGATAGGAATCCCTATATCAAAAATAGGTAACTGAAATGATATCTGAGTAAACAGAAATAGAATGAGTAGGCCAAGAGAGATACGAAGTACACTGAACATTTTACAAATTTAAAAAAGCGACCTTAATAAGATCGCTTTTTCAATAGTTTAAAAATATAAATATTTTATTCAATCACTAAACATCCAATTCTTCCACCTGCATCACCAGTTGGTTGTGTTGTAAAGTCATCAACCCCTTCATGAACAATTAGAGATTTTCCGATTAAATTTTTGGTTTCGTCTTCACAGTCTAAACACCACTTATCAGTAGTAAAAGTTAAAGTAGCATTTCCATCTGCATCTGCTGTAAGATTTCCTATGTCACCCATGTGGAATGGATCCATATCAAACTTACCGTGTTCATCACCGGTTGGATTCCAGTGTCCACCTGCTGAAGTGGCGTCGGGTGCAGAACAATCCCCTGTTTCATGCACATGAATAGCATGATCTCCTGGTGTAATTCCTGCTAAAGTAACATCTAAAGTCACTTCGTTATCAACCTGAGTAAAGGTTGCAGTACCTGATAAATTACTATCACTTGCAGGACTAAAATCGATTTTTAGAACTTTATTGGTGTCTAAATCATTTGTTCGATTTAAATCATCTTCCATCACCGCAATCGAGTCTTCATCAGATTGCACTACTACGGTTTCGTTTTTGTTATCACAGGCCGTGTTTAGTAATAAAAAGCCCATCCCCAATAATACATGTATTTTCTTCATAATAAATTGTTTAATATAACTGCAACAATTTATGTTCCACAATTGATTAAAATCAGTTTTTTTTATTTAAATTGGTTCAATATCAAATTTTTACTCTATGAAAAATGTATTTATTTTCTGTATTTGCATGAGCTATGCATTTGTTCAAGCTCAAAATTTCGATTATCATCCAGCTGATTGGCCCTTATTCAACGATGTTGATTTTAAATTCAAAGGAACAGTTAAAGAAGTTGAATCAACTACTTATTCAATGAATGAAAAAGAAGAGAAAACTGAGGAATGGCAAAAGGATGTTTTAATTTTTAAAAATAATTTAATTCATAAATGGATTCAAGAAGATTTACAATTCAAGCAAAACTTTACACAAGTCTACAGTTATATAAATGGGAAATTTCCTAAAATTAAATCTAGAGAAATATTTGATGCCAAAAATCAATTGATTGACCAAGCAAACTATATCTATCACAAAGAACACGAAGATATAATAACTGAAATTCAAGTAAAAGAATTTGCCACACATCTACCTGATGCACCTCCGTTGGAATATAAGGTTGAAGTTGTATTGGATAAAAATGGTCAGAGACTAAAAGATATATATTACAGCCCTACAGGTAAACTTAAAAACGAAATTAGGCTAACATATTACCCAAATGGATTAGTTGCTTCAAAACAACGTTATGACAGAGAAAATAATTGGGTAATGACGGATTCTATAGTTTATGGACCTATGATGAGAAAAACTAAGGATATCATTGTTTACCCAAATCAAAATCCAGAAGAAGAACCTGTTTTTGTTTCAATGGAATACACATACGCAAAAAATGGTCTCATTGAAGAGTTTAAATTACAAGAAACAGAAATTGAATTTATTTACAAACTAGATGAAAAAGGAAACTGGATAAAAAGACGTAGCTATATATTGGAAAACGATGAAAGAAAACCTTACCAATTAATAGAAAGAAAGATTACTTATGATAAGTAAAAATTAAGTTGTGTTATGGAAACTATTAGGTCAGTTTTAATTAAAATAGTTAGTATCATTTGTCCTTAAAAATAGAAACAAAAAAAGCGATTACTTTTTGGTAATCGCTTTTAATATATTTAAGAGAGAATATTATTTATTCTTCTTCGTTCTTAGCTGTTGTAGCTGCTGCAGCACTTTTGCTTCCTCCTCTACGGCTACGACGAGTTTTCTTACCTGCATCGTTTGGATTGTATATCTCGTTAAAGTCTACCAATTCGATCATGGCCATTTCAGCTCCGTCACCTTTTCTGAATCCAGTTTTGATGATACGTGTATATCCTCCTGGTCTATTTGCAATTTTAGGTGCAACTTCTCTGAATAATTCAGAAACTGCTGTTTTGTCTTGTAAGTAACTAAATACCATACGACGAGAAGCCGTAGTATCGTTTTTACCTTTCGTCAATAACGGTTCTATATAAACTCTCAACGCTTTAGCTTTTGCTACTGTTGTGTTGATTCTCTTATGCATTATAAGTGATGTTCCCATATTCGCCAACATTGCGCGTCTATGACCTTTTTGTCTACTTAAATGATTGAATTTCTTTCCGTGTCTCATGATTTCTTATTCTACGTCTAATTTATATTTAGATATGTCCATACCAAAGCCTAAACCTTTGTTTCCGACTAATTCTTCTAATTCAGTTAAAGACTTCTTACCGAAGTTTCTGAATTTCATTAGATCTCCTTTGGAATAAGACACTAATTCTCCTAATGTTTCTACTTCTGCTGCTTTCAAACAGTTTAATGCTCTTACTGACAAGTCAAGATCTACCAGTTTGGTTTTCAATAACTGACGCATGTGCAATGCTTCTTCGTCGTAAGTTTCACTTTGTGCTACTTCCTCAGCTTCTAACGTAATTCTCTCATTAGAGAATAACATGAAGTGGTGGATTAATATTTTTGCTGCCTCTGTAAGCGCTTGTTGTGGGTGTATAGAACCATCAGTTTCGATGTTTAAAATCAACTTTTCGTAATCTGTTTTTTGTTCAACACGATAGTTATCGATATTGTACTTTACATTTTTGATAGGTGTAAAGATGGAGTCGATAGCTATTGTACCTACAGGTGCATTTGCTTGTTTGTTGTCGTCAGCAGGAACATAACCTCTACCTTTTTCGATAGTTAAAGTCATATCTAGCTTAACAGATTTATCCATATTGGCTATTACCAATTCTGGGTTTAAAACTTGAAAGCCTGAAATGAATTTACTTAAATCACCAGCTGTAAGTTGATTTTGTTTAGAAATGCTTACGTTAACTGTTTCGGTTTCGGTATCTTCTATTTGTCTTTTGAATCTAACTTTCTTAAGATTCAATATAATTTCTGTTACGTCTTCTACGACACCTGTAATGGTTGAGAATTCGTGATCAACGCCTTCTATCTTAAGAGAAGAAAAAGCGAACCCCTCCAAAGAAGAAAGCAATACACGACGTAATGCATTCCCCACTGTCAAACCATAGCCTGGTTCTAACGGGCGGAATTCGAACTCACCAGAAAACTGGTCAGCTTCTATTAAAACAACCTTATCAGGTTTTATAAAATTTAAAATAGCCATATATTGAAAAGATATTTTTGGGTTATTATTTAGAGTAAAGCTCGACGATCAATTGCTCCTTGATGTCTTCTGGGATTTGAATTCTCTCAGGAATAGCCTGAAAAGTTCCAGATTTGGTTGCTTCGTTCCATGTTAACCACTCATAATCATTTCTATGTAATAAAGACTCTTCTATTGTGTTTAACGACTTAGACTTTTCGCGAACAGCTACTACATCTCCTTCGTTTAATTGGTAAGAAGGAATATTTACTATCTCCCCGTTAACGGTTACGTGCTTGTGTGATACTAATTGACGTGCTGCAGGACGAGAAGGTGCTATACCAAGGCGGTAAACTACGTTATCAAGTCTTCTTTCACATAATTGTAATAGTACTTCACCAGTAATTCCTTTAGCTCTTGTAGAAGCTTTATACATGTTAGAGAATTGACGCTCTAATATACCGTAAGTATACTTAGCTTTTTGTTTCTCCATCAATTGCATAGAATACTCTGATTTCTTTCCACGACGACGGTTTGGTCCGTGCTGTCCTGGAGGATACTTTCTTCTCTCGAAAGATTTGTCATCACCGTAAATTGCTTTACCGAATTTACGGGCTATTTTTGTTTTAGGTCCTGTATATCTTGCCATAATGTTTTATATTTTAAGGATTAGAATTTTAAGAATTTAAAATTAAACTCTTCTTCTTTTGGGAGGTCTACATCCGTTGTGTGGAAGTGGCGTAACATCTACGATCTCACTTACTTCGATTCCTGAATTGTGGATAGCGCGAATCGCTGACTCTCTACCAGTTCCAGGCCCTTTAACGAATACTTTCACTCTTCTTAATCCCGCTTCGAAAGCTACTTGAGCACAATCCTCAGCCGCAACTTGAGCAGCATAAGGTGTGTTCTTCTTAGATCCTCTAAAGCCCATTTTACCGGCAGATGACCAAGAGATAACTTCTCCTTTTTTATTAGTTAGAGATATAATTACATTATTGAATGTCGCTTGAACGTGAGCTTCCCCGTTAGCTTCTACCTTAACGTTACGCTTTTTAGCTTTTGCCTTAGCACCTTTCTGTTGTTTCTTTGCCATAGCTAATTAAATTATTTAGTTGCTTTTTTCTTGTTAGCAACAGTTTTTCTTTTTCCTTTACGTGTACGTGAATTGTTCTTGGTTCTCTGACCTCTCAAAGGTAAACCTAAACGATGACGAATCCCTCTTTGACTACCAATGTCCATAAGACGTTTGATGTTTAATTGAGTTTCTGAACGCAATTCCCCTTCTACTTTGTAAGTTTCTGATAATGCCTTTCTGATACCATTGATATCATCATCATCCCAATCATTAACTTTTTTACTTTCGTCAACGCCAGCTTTTTCAAGAATTTTTTCTGCTGTGCTTCTTCCGATACCATAGATGTAAGTTAAACCTATTACACCTCTTTTATTCTTTGGTAAATCTACTCCTGCTATACGTGCCATAATTTTCTTGAATTAACCTTGACGTTGTTTAAATTTCGGGTTTTTTTTGTTGATCACATATAAGCGACCATTTCTACGAACGATTTTGCAATCCGCACTACGTTTCTTAATAGATGCTCTAACTTTCATTTTAATGTTTTTTATATACTCCGATCTCCTTTTTGAAGACCTTCTAATTATTAATATCTGTAGGTAATTCTACCTTTTGTTAAATCGTATGGTGACATTTCCATTTTTACTTTGTCACCTGGTAATAACTTAATATAGTGCATTCTCATCTTACCAGAGATATGCGCTGTTACTACGTGATTGTTCTCTAATTCTACACGGAACATTGCATTTGATAATGCTTCTATAATTGTTCCGTCTTGTTCGATATGTTTTTGTTTAGCCATAGTCTTATTAGGTACAGATTTTATGCCATTTTTTTACTTACCCTATCTGTCTGCATCATACCATCATAATGGTGATTCAACAAGTAAGTATTGATTTGCTGCATTGTATCTAATGTTACACCTACCAAAATCAATAGAGATGTACCTCCAAAGAAGTACGAAAATCCAGCTCCAACGCCTAACTTATATACAATCGCCGGTAAAATTGCCAGCAAAGCTAAGAAAATTGCGCCAGGTAACGTAATTTTTGATAAAATGTCATCTAAAAAGTTTGCCGTATCTTTACCAGGTTTTACCCTAGGGATAATTCCGCCATTTCTTCTTAAATCTTCTGCCATTTGGTTAACTGGAATAGTTACAGCAGTATAAAAGAATGTAAATAATACAACTAAAATACCGAAGATAACTGAATACCAAAGACTAAATGGATCGCCTAAACTTTGGAAAAATCCTGGAACTTTTCCTTCCTCATAAATTAAGCCGGCTAAAACACCTGGTAAAAACATAATTGCTTGCGCAAAAATGATTGGCATTACACCAGCAGCGTTTACTTTTAAAGGAATATATTGTCTAACTGTATTAGTAAATGTTTTCATGAAGTTACTACTTCCACCTTGTGCTCTACCCACATATTGTACTGGTACTTGGCGAACTGCCATTACTAATACCACACATGCTAAAATACAAAGCAAGAATCCTACTACTTCGAATAAAACAAAAATACCAGGTTGTGTTGTAATCTCAGAGAAAAAAGCATTAGGCAAGTCAGCCATAATACCAATCATAATCAATAAGGAAATACCATTTCCTATACCTTTATCTGTAATTTTCTCTCCTAACCACATAGCAAACATAGTACCTGTCACTAGTAATATAGTAGATGGGAACCAGAACCAGAAACTAGCTGGATTGATAACATATGCTGCAGATATAGCAGGATCTGAATAAGGTAAGAAGTAGTTAGTTACTGATGTAAGATAAGCTGGAGCTTGAACCAAACAAATTGCAATTGTTAGATAACGTGTAATTTGTGTAACCTTCTTACGACCAGATTCTCCTTCTTTTTGTAGCTTCTGTAGATATGGCAGTGCCAACCCCATCAGCTGAATTACAATACTAGCGGAAATATAGGGCATAATACCCAAGGCTAGGATAGATGCTCTAGAAAAACCACCTCCGGTGAATGCATTCAAAAGCCCCAAAATCCCGGTTTCCTGACCCGAACCTCTAGCGCTTAAAACGTTATGATCTATTTCGCTCAAGTCGATTCCGGGTAAAGGTATATAAGAACCAAATCTGTATACTAATAGCATAGCTAAAGTAAACAGAATTTTGTTTCTCAACTCTTCGATTGCCCAGATGTTTTTTAGTGTATCAAAAAAGCCTTTCATCCAAATATAATATTAAATAGTTTGTGCCTTACCACCGGCTTTTTCGATAGCCTCTTGTGCCGTTTTGGTAAACTTGTCTGCAACTACGGTAACTGATGCTGTTAACTCACCTCTACCTAGAATTTTTACTAAATCCTTTTTAGATGCCAATCCGAATTGTACGAATGTTTCTTTATTAATCTCACCAGACAAGCCTTTGTCTTCAATTAATGTTTGAATAGTATCTAAATTGATTCCTGTATATTCTTTTCTATTGATGTTCGTGAAACCAAATTTAGGTACACGTCTCTGTAATGGCATTTGACCACCTTCGAAACCAATTTTTCTTGAATACCCTGAACGAGATTTCGCCCCTTTGTGTCCACGACCAGATGTACCAGCGTTTCCTGAAGCCTCACCTCTACCTTTACGGTATTTCCCTTTTACTGAACCTTTCGCAGGTCTTAAATTACTTAATTTCATTCCTTACTATTTTTTAGGTTAAGCTTTTTCAACTTTAACCATATGGCTAACTTTCTCAATCATCCCCATTATCTCAGGAGTGTCGTTGTGTTCAACCGTTTGATTTAACTTTCTAAAACCTAAAGCCTCTAATGTAGCTTTTTGTCTTTTAGTGCGGTTGATCGAACTTTTAACCTGTGTTACTTTTATCTTTGCCATGTCTTTTTATTAACCTTTTAAAACTTTACTTACAGGTATACCTCTTAATCTAGAGATTTCATTCACACTTCTCATACTCAATAAAGCTTTCATTGTTGCCTTAACAACATTGTGTGGGTTAGAAGATCCTTTAGATTTAGATAGTACGTCTTGAATACCAACTGACTCTAATACGGCACGAACTGCACCTCCAGCAATCAATCCTGTACCTTCTGAAGCTGGTCTCATAAAGATTTGAGCTCCTGAATATCTAGATTCTTGATTATGAGGAATTGTATGCCCGTCTAATGGGATTCTTACTAAATTTTTCTTAGCATCTTCAATTGCTTTTTGAATTGCAGTAGCAACGTCTTTAGATTTCCCTAAACCGTATCCTACTACTCCTTTTTCGTCTCCTACCACTACAATAGCAGAGAATCCAAAAGTTCTACCTCCTTTTGTTACTTTAGTAACACGTTGAACACCTACTAGTCTATCAACTAATTCTAAACCTCCTGGTTTAACTTTTTCTATATTATTGAATCCTAACATAATCTGTTTTTAGAACTTTAATCCTCCTTCTCTAGCGCCTTTAGCTAACGCTTCTATTCTACCATGATAAATAAACCCGTTTCTGTCGAAAATCACATTCTCGATTCCAGCTGCTTTTGCTTTTTCGGCAACCTTCTTACCTACGATTGTAGATATTTCAGATTTGGTACCTTTAGTTCCAGCTATATCATTCTCTCTGGAAGAAGCTGATGCTAAAGTAACACCATTAATATCGTCTATAATTTGAGCATATATCTCTTTGTTAGATCTATATACAGATAAACGTGGACGTTCTGGTGTTCCTTGAATGTTCTTACGAACACGACGTTTAATTTTTAATCTCTTTTCCGTTTTATCTAGTGCCATAATTGTAATTTTTATTATGCAGACTTACCTGCTTTACGTCTTAAGATTTCTCCAACAAACTTAACTCCTTTTCCTTTGTATGGTTCTGGCTTACGGAAACTTCTAATTTTCGCAGCGATATTACCGACCAATTGTTTGTCGTAAGAAGACAACTTGATGATTGGATTTTTACCTTTTTCAGAAATAGTTTCAACTGTTACTTCTTCTGGTAATTGCATAACGATGTTATGTGAGAAACCTAAGGATAAATCTAATCTTTGACCTTGATTAGAGGCACGATAACCTACTCCTACAAGCTCTAACTCCTTAGTCCATCCTTTATCTAGACCTTCTACCATGTTATTGATAAGCGCTCTATATAAACCATGTAAAGCTTTATCTTCTTTACTATCTGATGGTCTTTCTACGGATAAAACTCCATCATCGATGGTTACGTTAAATCCTTCTCTTAATTCTTGTTTTAATTCTGCTTTACTACCCTTTACTGTAACTACATTGTCTTTAACATCGACATTGATGTTAGCAGGTATGGTAATAGTTGCTAGCCCTATTCTTGACATTGATTCTTGCTTTAGTTGATTAATATACGTAACACAAAACTTCGCCACCTACGTTTTCCTGACGCGCTTGCTTATCTGTCATTACACCATGCGAAGTAGAGACAATTGCTACTCCTAGTCCGTTCAATACCCTTGGCAACTCACCTGCACCGGCATACTTACGTAAGCCTGGCTTTGAAGCTCTTTCGATTTTGCGAATTGCGGGAGTTTTGGTCTTTTTATCATATTTCAAGGCGATCTTGATTGTACCTTGATGACCGTTATCATCCTCAAACTTATAGTTCAGGATGTAACCTTGTTCAAAAAGAATTTTGGTAATATTCTTTTTTAAATTAGATGCAGGAATCTCCACCAATTTGTGGCCTGCCATCATAGCATTTCTAATGCGTGTTAAAAAATCAGAAATTGGATCTGTGTGCATATAATGGTTTATTTTAGAGTATAGTAGCCAAAATACTACTACTTTTAAACTTAAACTTATTTTAACTCAATGGTAATGTTTCTATAGACTTACGCATTAAGGGATGCAAATGTAGGAATAAATTCTGAAACAGCAAACAATATCAGGAAATTATGTTTAAAGATTTGTGGGTAGGTTTGCTTCTAAGGTACTAAATGCGCAAAAGAGAAAAACTGCGTTTGATTTGAAATGAATAAATAAAAAGTAAAATACCAAGATCAATTATCAAAATTTCCATTGGTAATACGCAACGTCTGGCTTGGATTGTCTTGCCGATATACCGTAAACTCAAATGTTCCGACTATATTATCATCAGAATATTCCTCTAAAGTTATAGTTCTTGAACCTGGCTTGGAAATAAATAAATGATTATTTCTACTTACGATAGCATGGGTGATATCTCTTGTATCACTTCCCGGTAATAATCCATCGCTTTCCTCTAAATTAAAAGTGCCAACCTGAGGACCATTGATATTAAAATAGATAGTGTATTCCCTATAATCTCGTGCCATTACATAGAACCAATCACTTCCATTTATGAAAGACATACCGTTATTACTAGGCATTACTCCGCCGGAAGAACGTCTGGGTAAAAACAAATTACCATTAATAAATCATGAATACGTATGGTTGCCCGTAGGGATTTCTACTTGGGTTTCATTGCATGCATTAAATATGGGCAATGAACAGAATACAATTAGTATATAATAAATTTTTATAAGGTCTATTTTTCTTAACAAATAATATAAAAATGTAATAGATTCGTTTTAATTGCCAACTAATATATAGTAAAAAATTACAATTTTTATGGTTATACTAATTTTTTAACAAAATTCTCCTATAAAAATTCATCAATTGATCTCAAATTATTAAAGCACTTTTAAATGAACTATATCAAATTTCTCATCCTATATAATCCACTCATGCATTAATCTTTCGATTAATCCCAACACGAAAAATTCAATAGATAACAAACAAAAAAAAATCCAAATTCATTGAACTTGGATTTAATCTATTATCGTTTAAAAAACTTAAACTTTCTTATCAAAAATTACCAGCTTGCTTTTTTCACACCTGGGATTAAACCGCTTAGTGCAAGTTCACGGAAAGTAACACGTGATACTCCAAACTGACGCATATATCCTCTTGGTCTCCCTGTTAACTTGCATCTGTTATGTAATCTAACAGGTGATGCATTTTTTGGTAATCTTTGCAATGCTTCGTAATCTCCAGCTTCTTTTAAAGCTTTACGCTTATCCGCATACTTTGCTACCATTCTTTGTCTCTTACGCTCGCGCGCTTTCATGCTTTCTTTAGCCATAATTATTGATTCTTTTTAAATGGTAAACCGAATTTTTCTAACAATGATTTTGCTTCTTTATCTGTTTGTGCAGAAGTAACAAAAGTAATATTCAATCCTTGGATTTTCTTTACTTTGTCAATATTTATTTCCGGGAAAATAATTTGTTCTGTAATTCCCAAATTGAAGTTACCTCTACCATCGAATCCATTCGTGCTAATTCCGTTAAAATCACGTACTCGAGGTAATGCAGAAGAGATCAAACGATCTAAAAATTCATACATTTTCTCTTTACGTAATGTAACCTTAACACCAATAGGCATTCCTTTTCTAAGTTTGAAGTTAGCAACGTCCTTCTTAGAATTGGTAGGTACAGCTTTTTGACCTGTAATCATTGCCATTTCTTCTAAGGCATAATCGATAATTTTCTTATCAGCTACAGCGTCACCTAAACCTTGGCTTACTACAATTTTCTCTAGAACAGGAACCTGCATAACAGATGAATAGCCAAATTCTTCTTTCAAAGCCGGAACAATCTTATCTTTATAATCCTGTGCCGGACGTGGTATATAATTTTGTGTACTCATTTCTTTAAACGGTTTTACCTGATTTCTTAGCAAATCTTACTTTTTTATCATCTTCCATTCTGTATCCAACTTTGGTAGCTTTTCCAGTTTCTGGATCTACTAATGCCAAGTTAGAAATATGGATGGGAGCTTCCATTTCTACAATTCCACCTTGTGGGCTTGTTGCAGACGGTTTTGTGTGTTTTTTGATCATATTCAAACTCTGAACAACTGCACGGTTCTTAGAAGGAATAACTCTCACCACTTCTCCTGTCTTGCCTTTATCTCCACCGGCAAGCACTATTACCTGATCTCCTTTTTTAATTTTAATTTTCGTCATGATTTGCTTCTTTTTAAAGTACTTCTGGTGCTAATGAAATAATCTTCATATACTGATTGTCACGTAACTCACGTGCAACAGGACCAAAAACACGTGTCCCTTTCATTTCTCCATTATTATCTAATAACACTACTGCGTTATCATCAAATCGGATATAGGAACCATCTTTACGACGTATTTCTTTTTTAGTTCTTACGACTACAGCTTTAGAAACCTGTCCCTTTTTAGCACTTCCGTTTGGAGTTGCTTCTTTGACAGAAACTACAACCTTGTCTCCGATTGAGGCATATCTTTTTCCTGTACCTCCTAGTACTCTAATAACTAAAGCTTCTCTAGCTCCAGTATTATCTGCTACTCTTAGTCTTGATTCTTGTTGTACCATGTTTCTATTACTTAGCTCTTTCTATAATTTCTACAACTCTCCATCTCTTTCTCTTACTCAATGGACGAGTTTCCATAATTCTTACTGTATCGCCTTCGTTACATTCATTTTGTTCATCGTGAGCAGTATACTTCTTCGTTTTCAAAATGAATTTCCCATACATTGGGTGTTTGTGGCGTTTTGTAGCTTCTACAACAATGGTTTTATCCATTTTGTTGCTTTTTACCAAACCTATACGTTCTTTTCTTAGATTTCTTTCCATTGTTGTCTTATTTAGCTTCAGTTAATTTTCTACTCAACTCAGTATTTAGCCTAGCAATGGTTTTACGCATGTATCTCAACTGGATTGGATTCTCAATTTGCGCCATTTTATGGCTAATTCTCAATTTCTCGTAGCTGGCTTTTTCTTCCTCCAACTTAGCTTGGATATCCTCTACCGTTAATTCTTTTATGTCTGATGCCTTCATCTCTTATCTTTTAATCTTGTTGATAATCTCTAGCTACAACAAACTTGGTTTTAACCGGTAGTTTTTGAGCTGCTAAACGCAATGCTTCTTTAGCCAATTCCTCCGAAACTCCACCTACTTCGAACAAAACTCGTCCTGGTAAAACTGGAGCTACAAAGTATTCTGGAGCACCTTTACCTTTACCCATACGTACCTCTTGAGGTTTCTTCGTTACAGGCTTGTCTGGAAATATTTTAATCCAGATACTACCTTCACGTTTCAAATAACGTGTTGCGGCAATACGAGCTGCTTCTATTTGTCTAGCGGTAATCCACTTAGACTCTAGTGATTTGATCCCGAACTGACCGAACGCTAATTGATTTCCTCTTTGAGAGATACCTTTCTTAACGTTCTTTTGCGCCTTTCTATATTTTGTTCTTCTTGGTTGTAACATGATTCAAAATTCTTTAAAATTTATGATCTTTTACGATCACGACGACGATCTGTTCTTCTTCCGCCACCTCCTTTTTGTTTTTTCTGTAGGCCTACTAATGGTGATAAATCGCGTTTTCCGTAAACTTCACCTTTCATAATCCATACTTTAACTCCTAATCTACCATAAGTAGTATGAGCTTCTACCAAAGCATAATCAATATCTGCTCTGAATGTTGATAATGGAATTCTTCCTTCTTTGTAAGTCTCTGTACGTGCCATCTCAGCACCATTTAACCTACCGGAAATCTGAATTTTAATTCCTTCAGCATTCATTCTCATAGCTGCAGCGATTGCCATCTTAATAGCACGACGGTAAGAGATACGATTCTCAATTTGTCTAGCAATACTGTCCCCTACAAGCTTAGCATCGATTTCAGGTCTTTTGATTTCAAAAATGTTAATTTGAACATCTTTACCTGTAAGTTGCTTTAACTCTTCTTTTAACTTATCAACTTCGCTACCACCTTTACCAATAATGATACCCGGACGGGCTGTTGTAATAGTAATTGTGATTAACTTTAATGTTCTTTCTATATAAATATTAGAAACACTTGCTTTTTGTAAACGAGCTCCTAAATATTTTCTAATCTTAGCATCCTCTGCTAATTTATCTCCATAGTCTTTACCACCATACCAGTTAGAATCCCAACCGCGGATAATTCCTAATCTATTTCCTATTGGATTTGTCTTCTGACCCATAATTATTGATTCTCTTTGGTTTTACTACCTAATATTATTGTTACGTGATTAGAACGCTTACGGATTCTATGTGCTCTACCTTGAGGCGCTGGACGCAATCTCTTTAATTGACGTGCACTGTCTACATTAATTTCCTTAACATATAGTTGTGCATCTTCGATGTCCATATCCTCGTTCTTAGCTTGCCAGTTAGCAATGGCAGATAAAACTAATTTCTCTAATCTCTCTGATGCTTCTTTCTTAGAATACTTAAGAATATACAATGCCTTAGTTACATCTTCTCCTCTAATAATATCGGCTACTAATCTCATCTTACGCGGAGAGGTTGGGCAGTTATTTAATTTAGCAAAAGCTAAATCTTTCTTTGCCTCTTTTAACAATTCAGCGCTATTTCTTTTTCTACTTCCCATAGCTTATATTATTTTTTACCTTTATTTTTTGCTCCTGCGTGTCCTCTAAAAGTACGTGTTGGAGAAAATTCGCCTAATTTGTGACCTACCATGTTTTCTGTTACATAAACAGGAATAAATTGTTTTCCATTATGTACAGCGATGGTTTGTCCAACAAAGTCGGGAGAGATCATTGATGCTCTCGACCAGGTTTTAATGACAGTCTTCTTACCGCTCTCAACGTTATCGTTAACTTTCTTTTCTAGCTTATAATGGATATAAGGTCCCTTTTTTAATGAACGTGCCATAAATTATTTCTTTCTTCTTTCTATGATATACTTATTAGACGCCTTCTTCTTGTAACGAGTCTTGTAACCTTTAGCAGGAACGCCATTTTTATTTCTAGGGATTCCACCAGTCGCACGACCTTCACCACCACCCATTGGGTGATCTACAGGATTCATTACCATTGAACGAGTTCTAGGTCTAATCCCTTTCCATCTTGTTCTACCAGCTTTTCCACTAACTTCTGTTTGGTGATCTGAATTAGATACAGCACCAATTGTAGCTCTACATTCTACCAATACCAATCTAATCTCGCTAGATGGCATTTTAATAGTTGCATATCTTCCTTCTCTAGCGATTAATTGACCGTATGATCCTGCGCTACGAGCCATGATAGCTCCTTGTCCAGGTCTCAATTCGATGCAAGACACAACAGTACCTAAAGGCATGTTTTTCAACTTCATGCAATTACCTGCATCGGGAGCTGTTTCCTCACCGTTATGGATAGTTTGCCCAACTTTTAAACCGTTAGTTGCTACGATATACCTCTTCTCACCATCTTTATATTGCACTAATGCAATAAAAGCTGTTCTATTTGGATCGTATTCGATGCTTAGCACTTCTGCACTACCATCTTTATCTCTCTTGAAATCTATTATACGATATTTCTTCTTGTGTCCTCCACCAATGAAACGCATCGTCATTTTTCCGGTATTGTTACGACCACCTGACTTAGAGATACCTTTAGTCAAAGATTTCTCTGGTTTTGAGGTTGTAATTTGATCGAAATTATTAACGATTCTAAATCGTTGTCCAGGTGTTGTTGGTTTTAATTTTCTTACTGACATGATTCTACTTCTTAAATGTTACCGTATAAATCAATTTCCTGACCTTCTTCAATCTGCACAACAGCTTTCTTTAACTTATTAGTTTTTCCGATTTGGAAACCAGTTTTCGTGTTGCGCGTCTTTATCTTTGGTGCGTAAATCATAGTACGAACGTCTAGAACATCTACACCATACAAATCTTGAATTGCTTTCTTGATTTGGATCTTATTTGCTTCGGTATGTACATAAAAAGCATAGCGATTATTCATCTCTGAATCTCGGGTTGCTTTTTCTGTTATTACAGGTCTTAAAATGATACTCATATTCGTTCTACTTTCTTAAATTTTCCTGAAGCTTGTCAATCGAACTCTCGAATAAGACAAGATCGGACGCATTCATAATATCGTAACTTGTTAACTCTGAGAAATTTACAACTTTAACTCCTTGTAAATTTCGGGACGACAAATATACGTTTTTATTTGAATCCCCCAATACAAATACAGATTTTTTATTTGTCAAACTTAAATTCTCTAAAATTTGACTAAAATCTTTGGTTCTTGGAGCATCAAAAGTGAAGTCCTCCATAACACGAATTGCATTGTCTAAAGCTTTTTGACTAAGGGCAGATTTTTTGGCTGCTCTTTTCTGTGCTTTGTTCAATTTGAAACTGTAGTTTCTTGGTCTAGGACCGAATACTCTACCTCCACCTTTGAACAATGGGTTTTTAATATCACCTGCACGAGCGGTACCTGTACCTTTCTGCTTCTTAATTTTCTTTGTACTACCTGTAATCTCAGCTCTTTCTTTTGCTTTGTGCGTACCTTGACGCAAGTTTGCTAAGTGTTGCTTAACTTCTAGGTAAACTGTATGTTGACTTGGTTCGATTCCGAAGATGCTTGCATCTAAAGTAACCTTCTTACCAGTCTCCTTACCTGTTTTATCTAATACTGTTAATTCCATTTTCTTATAATTACGTATGAATTTTTAGGACCAGGAACTGCACCCTTTACAATCAAAAGATTCTTATCCTCATCAACTTTAATAACTTGCAAGTTCTGGATTGTAACTTTTTTGTTACCCATCTGACCAGCCATTCTCATTCCTTTGAATACTCTGGATGGATCCGAACCAGCACCAATAGAACCTGGTGCTCTCAATCTGTTGTGCTGACCATGCGTAGCTTGACCAACCCCACCAAAACCGTGACGTTTTACAACACCTTGAAAACCTTTACCCTTAGAAGTACCAGTAACATCAACAAATTCACCTTCTTTGAAAAGGTCAACATTGATTTCTTGCCCTAATGATAAATCATTAACAAACTCTCCCTGAAATTCCACCAATTTATACTTTGGCGTAGTGCCGGCTTTTTTGAAGTGACCCGTCATGGCCTTGCCAACATTCTTTTCTTTCTTGTCATCGAAACCTAACTGAACGGCTACATAACCATCTTTGTCTTGGGTTCTGACCTGCGTAACGACACAAGGACCTGCTTGAATAATAGTACAAGGAATGTTTTTACCATTCTCGTCATACAAGCTTGTCATTGCAATCTTTTTTCCTATAATTCCTGACATTCTTTATTTGATATAAGATGAAAATGCAGCACCCAGAAATTCTGAGCGCTACACTGCCATTATTTTACTTTTTAACTAAACTTTGATTTCTACTTCAACTCCACTAGGTAACTCAAGCTTCATCAATGCATCTACTGTTTTAGATGAAGAGCTATAGATATCCAACAATCTCTTGTGAGCATTTAATTGAAATTGTTCACGAGCTTTTTTGTTTACGTGTGGTGAACGCAAAACTGTGAAAATTCTTTTGTTTGTTGGTAATGGAATTGGTCCATTAACTACCGCTCCTGTAGATTTTACAGTTTTAACGATCTTCTCAGCTGATTTATCAACCAAATTGTAATCGTACGATTTTAATTTTATTCTAATTTTTTGACTCATTTCTCAACTAATTAATCTTCGCTAGTTCCTTTTGCTTTTGCAATTACCTCTTCAGCTACACTCGTTGGAGCTGGTTCGTATTTTTCAAATTCCATTGTTGAAGTTGCACGTCCAGAAGATAAAGTTCTTAAGGAAGTTACATATCCAAACATCTCAGATAATGGCGCAGTTGCCTTAATTACCTTAGCGTTATTTCTATCGCTCATTCCCGAAGGCAAACCTCTACGTCTGTTTAAGTCTCCTACAATATCACCCATGTTTTCTTCGGGAGTTAATACCTCCAATTTCATAATAGGTTCCATAATCGTTGGCTTAGCTTTCTTAGCAGCATTTCTGAATCCCATTTTAGCAGCTAATTCGAACGATAATTGATCCGAATCCACTGGGTGGAAAGATCCATCTTTAAGCGTAACTTTCATAGACTCTACTTCGTATCCAGCTAAAGGACCATTTTTCATAGCTTCTTTAAAGCCTTTCTCTACAGAAGGGATAAATTCTTTAGGAATGTTACCACCTTTAATCTCGTTAATAAACTGTAAACCTACTACTCCTTCGTCTGCTGGTCCAATTGTAAATACGATATCAGCGAATTTACCACGACCTCCTGATTGTTTCTTATAAGTTTCTCTGTGATCTGCTTCACCTAAAATAGCCTCTTTGTATTCTACTTGAGGTTGACCTTGGTTAACATCTACTTTGAACTCTCTTTTTAAACGATCAACAATAATATCTAGGTGTAACTCACCCATTCCAGAAATAATTGTTTGACCTGAAGCCTCATCAGTTTTAACAACGAATGTTGGATCTTCTTCAGAAAGTTTAGCCAAAGCCATTCCTAATTTATCCATATCTGCTTTAGATTTAGGCTCAACTGCGATACCAATTACTGGATCTGGGAAGTCCATACTTTCTAATACAATTGGATGTTTTTCGTCAGACAATGTATCACCTGTCTTAATATCTTTAAATCCTACTGCCGCTCCAATATCTCCAGCCTCAATGAAATCGATAGGTTCTTGTTTTGAAGAGTGCATTTGATAAATTCTAGAAATACGCTCTTTATTTCCTGAACGATTGTTCAATACATAAGAACCAGCATCTAATCTACCAGAGTAGGCACGGAAGAATGCTAAACGCCCTACGAAAGGATCCGTTGCAATCTTAAATGCTAAAGCAGCAAATGGTTCATCTACTGAAGGCTTTCTCTTTTCTGCAGCATCAGTATCAGGGTTTGTTCCCTCAATAGCCTCAATATCTAAAGGAGAAGGTAAGTAACGACATACAGCGTCCAACATAAATTGAACTCCTTTGTTCTTGAATGAAGAACCACATGTCATTGGAATAATTGCCATATCTAAAGTAGCAGCTCTCAATGCTCTGTGAATTTCTTCTTCAGTAATAGAATCTGAATCGTCTAAATATTTTTCTAATATAGCTTCGTCATACTCAGCTACATTTTCCAGCAAGTTCATTCTAAGCTCAGCAGCTTGTTCTTTTAAATCCTCAGGGATTTCAATCTCATCGTAAGTTGATCCGTAGTTCTCATCATGCCAAACAATAGCACGGTTTTTAACTAAATCCACAACCCCTCTGAAATCCTCTTCGTCACCAATGTTAATAACGATAGGCACTGCATTAGAACCTAACATTTCTTTAACTTGATTACATACGTTAAGGAAATCTGCTCCTTGACGATCCATCTTGTTAACGAAACCTAAACGAGGTACTTTATAGTTATCAGCAAGTCTCCAGTTAGTTTCTGATTGAGGCTCGACACCATCAACAGCACTAAATAAGAAAACTAATCCGTCTAATACTCTTAATGATCTATTTACCTCTACTGTAAAGTCAACGTGACCCGGAGTATCGATAATATTAAAGTGGTATCCTTTTGCATCTGCAGTTGGTTGACCATTCTCCTTAGGAAAAGTCCAAGTACAAGTTGTAGCTGCAGAAGTAATTGTAATACCTCTTTCAGCCTCTTGATCCATCCAGTCCATAGTAGAAGTACCCTCATGAGTTTCACCCATTTTGTGGTTCTTACCGGTATAGAAAAGAATTCTTTCCGTAGTTGTTGTCTTACCCGCATCAATATGCGCAGCAATACCTATGTTTCTTGTGTATTTTAAATCTCTTGTTCCCATCGTCTGTTTTAGAATCTAAAGTGTGAAAATGCTTTGTTTGCTTCTGCCATCTTATGCGTGTCCATTCTTTTCTTAACAGCTGAACCTTCTTCTTTAGCAGCAGCCAAAACTTCCGCAGCTAATTTCTGCGCCATTGATTTTTCGTTTCTAGCTCTAGAATATTTAATCAACCATTTCATGGCCATTGAAATCTTTCTATCTGGACGAATCTGCATTGGAATTTGGAATGTAGCACCCCCAACTCTTCTTGATCTTACTTCTACGTGTGGCATAACATTAGTCAATGCATCTTTCCAAACTTCGATAGCTGGTTTTTCTGCATCTTCTTTTCTCTGCTCTACAATTTCCATCGCATCATAAAACACTTTGAAAGCAACACTTTTCTTACCGTCTAGCATTAAATTATTCACAAATCTCGTAACTAACTGATCGTTAAATTTCGGATCTGGAAGCAATATGCGCTTTTTAGCTTTTGTTTTTCTCATTTCTTTCTAAGGTTTTAAGTTATTTTTTAGGACGTTTAGCTCCATACTTACTTCTACGTTGCAAACGACCACTCACTCCAGCAGTGTCCAATGCACCGCGTACGATGTGATAACGCACACCTGGTAAATCTTTTACCCTTCCTCCTCTCACCAATACTATCGAGTGCTCCTGAAGATTGTGTCCTTCTCCTCCAATGTAAGCGTTTACTTCCTTACCATTGGTTAATCGAACTCTGGCAACTTTTCTCATTGCTGAATTCGGTTTCTTAGGTGTCGTTGTATATACACGAGTACATACTCCACGACGTTGTGGACATCCCTCCAAAGCAGCCGATTTGCTCTTCTTAGTGAGTGTTTTTCTACCTTTTCTAACTAATTGTTGTATTGTTGGCATATAATTAATATTCAATTTAAAAACAGGACTTTACCTGATTTTAGGGGTGCAAAGTTAAGAATAATTTAGTTTTACACAAGTGTTTGAATATTAATTTTTAATGACTTACCTATCTTTTATACTTAAATTCTTTTAAATTCGTTGTTTTATACCCCATGATGAAGGTTAAAATACTTACAACAATCTTAGCAATAGCTTTCTCAGCGCTCTTCCTAAAAGGGCAAGATTGTAGTATCCTTCAAAATTCAATCGATCAAAATAAATTTGAAACAATTTATGCAGGAACTAAGTCACAAGCATTTTTAGATTCATTAAATCAAATTGGATATTATACGCTAAGAATTGACAGCACAGCCACCCAACCTTGTCGACTATATATTTCAAAAGGTAAACAATTCAAGAAAGTATTGATTAATTCAACACATCCTATAGTTTTAAATCAAAGTCAATACGATACAATACAACATCTTTATTACACCATGGATTTTGAACAACTAATTGAAGGTGTAAAAGACAGCTTACTATATCAAGGGCAAGCTTTCGACGAAATTAACATTAAACCCAATGGTTTTATTGGTGAGTTTGCTCAAGTTGATATTAGTATTAAAAATTCTAACAAACGTCAAATCGATGAAATCAAATTTATTGGGTACGAAAAAGTTCCCAAATTTGTTAGACACGAACTATTAATAAATAATAAAATATATAACGATCAAAGCATCGACAATATTCGAAAGAAGCTTGACGAATATGCTTTTTTAAATCAAACCGATACACCCCGAATTTCATTTACTAAAGATTCTACTATATTATATGTATATACAAAAAAGTTGCGCCAGAATTTCATCAATGGGATTTTAGGATTCGAAACAGATGAGGATAATAAATTAAATCTTCAAGGAAATGTTCAATTGAATTTAGTTAATACTTTTAATTACAATGAGCGCATTAATGTTGATTGGAAAAGCGGATTAAATAAATCGCAAAAATTAAGATTGGAGAGTTTTATACCTAACATTTTTAAAAACAAAATTGCCTACGAGACCAATTTAAATTTAACCAAACAAGATTCTACTTATTTTAAACTTGAATGGAGAAATGGATTGTTTTATCAACTTAACCAAGACCATTATATAGGTGCTAATTATAGCTTAGCCAATTCTAATTACATTAAAAATGATAATTCAGACTTTAAAAAAAGTGGTTTTGGCTTTAATTATATTTATGAGGACTTTTTATTTAATAAATTACAAGAAAATAAAACTTGGATTAAACTCTCCTCTACCTTGTGGAACAGGAATCTTAAAAATAGAGAGACTGAAGAAAGCCAACAGACAGAAGTTTCTTATTGGATTGAACGCCAACAAAGATTATACAAAAACCACTTTGTAAACTCCATTATTCAAGGAAACAATCTAATCCAGCAAGGCGAAATTTTAGAAAATGACTTATACCAAATTGGTGGATTTAATAGCATTAGAGGATTTAATCAAAACTCTATATTAACACCTAGTTTCAATGCAATTTCATTGGCTTATCGCTACATTCCTAACAACAATATATTTTTCGAAGTATTTTCAGACCTAGCCCTAATCGAAGACAAATTAGGCGAGAACACAAGCTTTTTTAATTCATATGGACTAGGAATGCAATTCTCAACCAATTTTGGTTGGTTTCAACTGAATTATGCTTTGGGTTCAAATGAAACTAATTCCACTAATTTAACAGAAGGAAAAATTCATATCGGCATTAAAAGCTATTTCTAAAGTCTATAAAATTAGCTAAAATTCCTTGTTTAGTCTACATTTAATTTAACAGAATACTTGCAAATTAGCTAAATAACGTTAAATTTGTATGGAACAATTATGAAATAATACTTTTAAATACTTTATAAATATGAAGAACTTTTACTTCTGGATGCTCACTCTGCTCTGCAGTACCATAGCATTCGGACAACTATCAGAAAACTTTGAATCTGATATAACGACCCGTGGTTGGTCCTTATATCAAACTGATTCATCAGATCCTGGTTTTGTGCTTACTACCGCACAAAGCCAAAGTGGAAACGCCAGCTATTATCACAACGATGAGTTTGTGGATAATGAATCTACGGCCTACATGGTCACACCGGCTTATACTGTACAATCTGGAGATGAATTCTCTGTCTATGTTAGACAAAACTATTCGGTTTCTTATTACAATTATTCAGGTATTGCTATCTCTAATGCTTCTGGAGACCCTATTGCCAACCCTGCCGACTTCGTTGAAGTTTGGGAAGCGGGAGCTGGTTTTGCAGAAGACTCTTGGGAACAAGTTGTTTTGGCTCTAGATGCTTATGTTGGACAAAGCATTTACGTTGCTTTTGTTTATACAGGAGATTTCGACCATGAATTTTATGTGGACAATATGTACATTGGAACTCCGTGTACCGCGCCTGTAGCTAGTCTTACTACTACAGCTGCCTGTGACACGGGTTCATATAACGTGAATGTTGATATTAGCTCTCTAGGTACTGCTTCTAGCGTTATCGTTTCTGATGACCAAGGCAATTCTCAAACAGCTAATGCGACAGGTACTCTTGAGTTCGGTCCTTACGCAAGTGGCACGGATGTAACCTTTACTTTAGCTGATGCAGATAATTCATCTTGTAATACAGCTTTAGCTACTACTTACTTATGTCCTCCTGATAATGATGATTGCGCTAATGCAACTTTAATTAGTAGCTTCCCGCATTCAAGTTCAGAGGATGCAACGGGTGCTACCCAAGAAGATTATGTTTATTGTGGGCCAGATGGTTCTAATGACGGTGTTTGGTATTTAATCGAGGGTGAAAGCGCTCAATTTACTATTAACGTTACTTCGACTGATTGGGATGCAGCTATTACATTACTTTCGGGAGCTTGTGGTGAATTAACTTGTATTGATTTTGAGGATAATGTGGCTTCTAACAACACAGAAACCATTAGCTTCATTGGTCAAGTTGGTGTTAATTACTACTTGAATGTTGGTGCCTATAGCGCTAATGCTGACTTACCTGAAGGTGCTTTTGAATTAGAAATTACCTCAGATGATATCCCTTGTGGTTCGCCTGCTAACTTGGCGGTTGCAGCTACCACAGACTTATCTACAGATGTTACTTGGCAAGGTGCAGCGGACAATGCTTCTTATGACCTTGTTTGGGGCGAAACTGGATTTACTCCTGGTGCTAGCGCAAGCGCTTCTGGCTTAGGTGATTCTCCGTATACTATAACTGGTTTAACGCCAGAAACAACTTATGACCTTTATGTTAGAGGAAACTGTAACCCTGGATTTAGCGAGTGGGTTGGACCTGTTACATTTACAACCTTAGAGGAAGGTGCTATATTAGCTGGTACGGATTGTATCCACCCAATTTATGTGGATGCTTTACCATATACAACAACAGATGATACCTCCAATTATGGTGATGATTATGATGGAAGCCCAGGTTCGAATTGTAGTACAACAAGTAGTTACTTAAATGGTGATGACGTTGTTTATGCCTACACACCAACAGAAGACACTTCTATTGATATCAGCATGACACCAACAGGAACTTGGTCAGGAATATTTGTTTATGAAAATTGTAGTGATATTGGAGTTGCTTGTATGGCAGGTGTTGCCAATAGCAGCAGCACAACTGAAAGATTAATCGAAGAATTAATTCTTACAGGCGGACAAACATACTATATTGTAATTTCCACATGGGCCTCCCCACAGACTGTTGGTTATACATTAAACATTACAGAAAACACATGTATTTCTGGATCTTTCGAATTTAATGCTATTGGAGCATGCGAAACAGATGAATACAATGTTGAAATTGTTGTTGACAACATGGGTAGTTTAGATAGCTATGAGGTCACTGACAGTCAAGGAAGTGAAATGCAAACGATTACTGAACCAGGAACCTATACATTTGGACCATATGACCAAGGTAATGCTGTTACTTTTGACTTCGTAGCCAATGATTTGAATTGTAATTTCACGGAAACTATCAATTATTTCTGTCCTGCACCTAATGACGAGTGCGAGAACGCAATAGAAGCACCAGTAAATTCAGATTTCTCGTGTGATTTAGTTGTATCAGGTTCTACGATAGGAGCAACAGCTTCAGCGCAAGAAGATGATGTTGTAGGAACGCCTAACAATGATGTTTGGTTCTCCTTTGAGGCAGAAGCTACTTCCCACAGGGTTACATTACAAAATATTGTTAATCTTGATGGTGGCACAACAACCGATATGGCAATGGGCGTTTATGATGCTACCAATGGTTGCGAGGCCTTAGTTTTTGTTGATGATAGTGACCCAAATACTCTAAATTTAAGTGGCTTAACTGTAGGTACAACCTACTTAGTTAGAGTTTATAACTGGTCTTCTACCGTAGCAAGTCATTCATTTGACCTGTGCATTGGAACACCACCATCTTCTGATTATGATATTGAGTGTGGTACACCATTGGAAATGACCTATTGTTATGATTCAAATGAGAACTTTACGTGGAACTTTGTTTCGACTACAGATGAGCCCGTAACAATTCAGTTTAATGCAGGTGGTCTTGAAGATAATTATGATGTTATTCAAATTTATGACGGTGATGTTTTATTGTGGGATTCATATAATGCCAATCCAGATGGTACTCGATTTGATTTAACTGGAACTGTCTTTACAGCGATGTCAGGTTCATTACATCTAAGTTTTACTTCTGATGGATCAGTTTCTTGTCAAGCTACTAGTGACATAGCTACATGGGACTTCACTGTTGAATGTGGTTCTGAGATTCCGATGGTAGATTGGGCAAATTTAGAAGGTCCAGAAAGCGGAGCTATTGAAGCTGGAGATGAATTCATTGTTTACGGACAAGTATATGTAGAAGGTGTAACCGAGACCGATGGTCCTTCAGAGGACATATATGCCTTTGTTGGTTATAGCACAACAGACACAGATCCTGAAACTTGGGAAGATTGGGTTCCAGCAACCTTCAGTAGCCAAGAAGGCGATAATGATGAGTATATGGCAGATCTTGGAGCAGCTCTTCCGAGAGGAGGCACTTATTACTATGCCATGAGATATCGATTAGATTGGGGCCCATATTACTATGGTGGATACAATAGTGGAGAATGGGATGGAACGACAAATGTTAGTGGAATATTAACCGCAGAAGCACCTCCGGGAACTATTTGTAGTAGCGCAATTGTTGTTGGCGAATTACCGTATTCAACTACGGATAACACAGGAAACTATGTAGATGATTATGATGGAAGCCCAGGAGCTAACTGTGGTTCTACCAGTAGTTATTTAGGAGGGGATGATGTTGTATATGCATATACAGCTACTTCAGATACTTCTATCGACATTAGCTTAACTCCAGGTGGCAGCTGGTCTGGTATCTTTGTATACGAAAACTGTCAGGACATTGGGGTTGAATGCGTTGCCGGTGTTGCCAACGGTGGTTCTGATGAAAGATTAATAGATGACTTCATTGTAACAGCTGGACAAACTTATTATATCGTAATTTCTACATGGCCTTCGCCACAAAGCATAGATTATACGTTATTAATAAGTGAAAACACTTGTGTTCCAGGTGAGTTTACAGTTACAGCAACAGGAGCTTGTGATACTATGGAATTCTATGTAGACGTTGAAATCACTGATATGGGAAGTTTAGATTCTTACGAAATCACAGACAACCAAGGAAGTGCTTCTCAAATAGCCACTGAACCTGGCACATTTACGTTCGGCCCATATGCATCAATGACTGATGTTACTTTAGACTTAACAGCAGATGATGCCAACTGTAGTGAAACTGCTTCTGTAACTTATAGATGTCCTGGTCCAGGAGATACTTGTGAGAATCCTCTAATTGTTGATTCTTTACCATATGTTACCGATGATGATACGGCAAATTATGAAGATGATTATGACGGAAGCCCAGGAGCTACGGGTTGTACTACCACTGCTAGCTATTTAGGTGGAGATGATGTAGTATATGCATATACTGCAACTTCTGATACTTCTATTGAAATCAATATGTCGACATCTGCAACATGGACCGGTGTGTTTGTATATGAAAGTTGTGAAGATATAGGGGTTGAATGCGCTACTGGTTTAAGAAATACGGGTTCAGGTGGAGTAATTATAGAAGATTTTGACGTTGTAGCAGGTCAAACCTACTATATCATCCTTTCATCTTTCCCTTCTCCTCAGTCTTACGAGTATAACTTAACCATTACAGAAAATTCATGTGATCCAATTGAGTATAGCATCTCAACCACTGATCAATGTGAAACAGGTGAGTTCACGGTTACTATTGATGTAACTTCTTTAGGAACAAGCGAAACATTGTCAGTTTCTGATAACCAAGGCTCAGAAGCTCAAACGCTAACGGAAGCAGGAAGCTTAACTTTTGGTCCTTATACTGAATCTGAGATTATTGAGTTTGAATTTACAACAGATGATCCAAACTGTTTTGAAACGGCTTCAACAAGCTTCACTTGCCCTGCAGCAAATGATGATTGCATGGATGCTACTGAGTTAGTAGTTGGTTCTTCTTTCACTGACAATTCAATTCTAGCGAATAACATGGGAGCGACTACATCTGAAACAATGCCAGCTCCTGGTTGTGCGTATTATCAAGGTGGAGAAGTTTGGTTCTCTGTGGTTGTTCCAGCATCAGGTAATGTAGTTCTGGAAACTAGAAATAGTAATTTAGATGCATTTAACGATACAGGAATGGCTGCTTATAGTGGAACTTGTGGTGCCTTAACTTTAATTGCTTGTAATGATGACGGTGGTGAAAACAACGGTTTCTACTCGCAATTAAGTTTAACTGGACAGACACCGGGTGATACTATTTATGTAGCAGTCTGGGAATATGGTAATGATACAGAAGGTACTTTCTTAATTGGAGCTTATGATAGCACTATGGGTGTGAATGATTTTGCTGGCAGAGATGCGGTAAAACTTTATCCTAACCCTACTTCGAGTGAGTTGAACGTTAGCGGAATCGAACTTAACCAAGTTCAAGTATATTCTGCTTCTGGAAAACTTGTTCCTGTGAAAGTGACTGGAAATATCGTTGATACGAGAAATCTTCCATCGGGTGTTTACTTCATTAGAATGACAGACGCTGAAGGAAAAGCAATACTTAGAAAATTCATTAAGAAATAATAAGTATTACTTTAAACTATAATTACAAAGCCGCCTCCATTGAGGCGGCTTTTTTACGTATAAAATTTATTAAGACTCATCGTATTCCATAATATCTTATGACTTAAGAACTTCATTAACATTTCAATAACTAAATACTAAGATACAAATACTGCCAACCTGACAGATTTTTGTATATTTGGCCTTTATTGATTCTTATCAGTATTCCCATGCAAACAACAGAAAAAATCATAGACGAAAAGCGTCAAGGCGAAGCTTTAAACCTAACCACAGAAAAAAAACACGCTAAGAAGTTGTTCTTAGAAAGTTACGGTTGCCAAATGAACTTTTCGGACTCAGAAATAGTCGCATCTATCTTAGATAAAGAGGGTTATGCAACCACACAAAACTTTGAAGATGCAGATTTAATTTTATTAAACACCTGCTCTATTCGCGAAAAAGCGGAGCAAACTGTACGTAAAAGACTAAGTCAGTTTAATCAGGTAAAACAAAAGAATCCCTCTCTTACGATAGGTGTTTTAGGCTGTATGGCCGAAAGACTTAAAGACAAGTTTCTAGAGGAAGAGCATTTAGTAGATTTAGTTGTTGGCCCCGATGCTTATCGCGATTTGCCGAATTTATTAAAACAAACAGATGACGGTCGTTCGGCGGTGAACGTTATTCTTTCTAAGGATGAAACTTATGCCAATCTAAGCCCAGTTCGTTTGGGTGGAAACGGTGTTACAGCTTTTGTTTCTATTACAAGAGGTTGTGATAATATGTGCACATTTTGTGTAGTGCCTTTCACAAGAGGTCGCGAACGAAGTCGAGATCCTCACTCTATTCTCAACGAATGTAAAGAGTTGTGGGAAAACGGATATAAAGAAATTACTCTTTTAGGTCAAAACGTGGATAGTTATCTTTGGTATGGTGGCGGACTTAAAAAAGACTTTAAAAAGGCAACTGAAATGCAAAAAGCTACTGCAGTTGACTTTGCCATGCTTTTAGACATGGTGGCCTTGGCCGTTCCCGGAATGAGAATTCGATTCTCTACATCTAACCCTCAAGATATGGGTCGTGATGTGTTACACGTAATGGCGAAACATAAAAATATTTGTAAATATATTCATTTACCAGTACAGTCAGGTAATACAGAAGTGCTAAAACGAATGAATCGTCAGCACACTAGAGAAGAATATATTGCTCTTATTGACGATATTAAAAGAATTTTACCCACTTGTTCCCTTTCGCATGATATGATTGCTGGTTTCTGTGACGAAACTGAGGAAGAGCATCAAGATACTCTATCTTTAATGGAATATGTGAAGTATGATTTCGGTTATATGTTTGCGTACTCTGACCGCCCAGGAACACCGGCGCATAAGAAAATGGATGACAATGTTCCTACAGAAGTTAAGAAAAGAAGATTAACAGAAATAATTAATCTTCAACAAAAACATTCTGCCGAAAGAATGAACTCTTACGTTGGAAAAGTTCACGAAGTATTAATCGAAGGCGATTCTAAAAGAGATGACCAAGAGTGGATGGGAAGAAATACCCAAAATGCTGTTGTGGTCTTTCCAAAAACAGGACATGAAAAAGTTGGTGATTTTGTGATGGTAAGAGTAGATTCTTGTACTACAGCTACTTTATTAGGTGAAAAAGTCTAAGAAATAGTTAAAAAACGTTCTGAATTAAAAGAAAAATAGCTTTATTGCGTTATTATTAAAAGCAAATAATTCCTTTATGAAAAAAATATGCATCTTACTTCCAATGATTTTGGTATTCTTTGGTTGTGTTGAATCTGAGTTAATTATTCCAGGAGAAAATGTTGGAGGGGGAAATGTAGGTGGTGAAAACCCTACCCCAACCTCGGTTTTACAAACTTATGACTACCAATCTCCGTTTAGTAGCTATCAATTTAACTATAATGCAGATGGTGATTTAACTCAAGGAAGCTTGTCTAATGTGATTAATGGACAAAGTTCTATGAGTGGATTTAATCTAACATGGATTGAGAATCTGATTTCACAAATTGGTTCTACACCACAAGGAACCTTCTCTTCCACTTCTGAATTAACTTATAACGATTTAGGTGAACTAGTAGAGATTAACGCTGGTACCACTCCAGAGACAACGTTGCTAATTGAACACGAAGCTGCTTCTATTACTGCAACAAGAATAGTTGATGGAATTGAAGAAAATACATATAATTTCACAAAGGATACTTATGGTTACATTAACGCTATGGATGTTACAGATGCAACCTCTGGCGATCAAATTCAATTGATGTTCAATATGAACGGAAACTTAATTAGCTCAAACGAAGTCATGGTAAATGGAATCACAGTTAATTCATATACATACACTTACGACAATAAAGTTAATCCTTTATTTTCGCAAACAATTGATGCCTTTAACACTTTAGTTTTGTACAATGCGTTTGAGATGAATGCCTCTAGCTTAAAATTCAATTTAGATAATTTTGCTATGCTGAGAAGCGCAAATAACATTACTTCAATGGTGATTGTAAATGCAGAGCATAATGCTAGCATTGAATATGAGTACACATATAATGAAAATGACTTGCCTTCTACGGCTACTGCTACTATCGAAGGTCAGGAAGAGCCAAGCACAATAACTTTTACTTACTATTAAAAATACTTCATGAAAAGAATTTTAATCTTCAGTTTACTTTCACTTTTCACCTTTTCTTGTACAGAATACAATGATGATGGCTTACCATCTGAACCAGGAAATGTAGTCATTACAAATCCAGATGGAACCAAGAAAATAAAGAAAGTAGTTGTGACCATGGAAGGAACTATGGATATGGCTACTGGATCAGAACCTATGGATATTCAAGTTGTTGCCACCACTACATTTGATACCGATTCATATAGTAGAGAAACGAGTACAATTACAAGCTATAATGGTGCTGAAAGCGAACAAAGCATTCCAGATGTTTCTACAGAAACTTGGGAGAATTATAAATTTATTCAAATGCAAAACTCATCTGATAGATTTGTGTTTTCTTATGAAGCTGATCAATTAATTGGGTATAATTCTTTTACAGATAATAGTCCGTTTGGTTCAGGTGAAATAACAGCTTCTGAAAATGAAATTAATCTCGTTACATCAGCTTTGAGTCCCTTTAATGTTTCTACAAATACGGTATTTACTTTAGAAGATGGATATATTTCTACCGTAGAAATAACGAATACAGAAGACAATAGTGTTTACAATGTAGCTATCTCAAGAAGTAATGCAATTATTACTCAATTAGTGATTACTTCACCTACAGGAAGTAAGACATATAATTACACTTATGACGCTAATATCAATCCAATGCATTTAGCGTATGAAACTCCTATACAACAGACGAATGCAGAGATTGCTCGTTTGATCATAAGTAAATTTAATTTAAACATACACCAAGGAAATCAAAACATCAATAGCATTGAATCTTCTTTTAGAAATATGCTAATGGAAGGAAATAATAATCTATTAAGCGCCACTTCGGGAAATGAAACATTAGCTTCAACGAGCATTACATATGATGACGAAAGCTATCCTATCGCTTCTACAGGTGAAGGGACATTTGAGTTATCATTGGGTGGAATTTTAGATAGCATGATTGAATCTATATCGCAAATGATGGAACAAATGGGATTATCACAAGAGGAAATAGATGAATTCATAGCCGAAGCGCAAGAAGATTTTTCTAATGGTGTAGAAATGGAAATGATTACTACCTCAGAAATTTCGTATTACGAATAATAAGTTTTAGAAATATATATGGCAGACGCTTTACAAAGTATTAAACAGCGATTTGGTATAATTGGCTCAGACCCTGGGCTCAATAGAGCGATCGAACGCGCTATTCAAGTAGGCCCAACAGATATTTCTGTATTGGTAACCGGCGAAAGTGGTGTGGGAAAAGAAGCCATTCCAAAAATTATTCATTCATTAAGTCAAAGAAAACATAATAATTATATTGCTGTAAACTGTGGTGCCATACCTGAAGGAACTATTGATTCAGAGCTTTTTGGACATGAAAAAGGCGCATTTACAGGGGCCTCTACTACAAGAAAGGGTTACTTTGAGGTGGCAGATGGCGGAACCATATTTTTGGATGAAGTTGGTGAGCTTCCACTGCATACCCAAGTACGATTATTGCGTGTTTTGGAGACAGGTGAATTTATGAAGGTAGGTTCCTCTGAAGTACAAAAAACAGATGTTCGGATTGTTGCAGCAACTAATGTAAATGTACTAGACGCAGTTGGTAAAGGAAAGTTTAGAGAAGATTTGTATTATCGTTTAAACACGGTTGAAATCACCTTACCTCCACTCCGCAAAAGAAAAGAGGATATCTCCTTATTGTATAGAAAATTTGCTGTAGACTTTGCCGAAAAATATCATCGTCCGGTTGTAAGGCTAACTCCCGAAGCTCAAAAAGTTTTAGAAAACTATGCTTGGCCAGGGAATATAAGACAGTTGAGAAACTTTACGGAAGAATTATCCGTGGTAGAGACCGATACTGAGGTCGATCATCATGAAATTTTAAAATATTTACCGACGCATAGTATTATCGCTGTTAAAAATCAAGCTTCTCCGGATGGAGTTTCTTCTGCAGAATTTAATACAGAAAGAGAAATTCTATATAAATTCCTATTCGATATGAAGAAGGATTTAAATGATCTGAGGGCACTTACCATGGAACTTCTTTCAAAGAATTCTAGTGAAGTTGTTGAGGAAAATAGAGATTTAGTAAAGCGTATTTTCAGTACGGATTCCCTGCCTTCCTCAGACTCATTATTGCATTATGAGGATCAAAATATTGATTCAATCCCGCAGTATTCTGACATAGAGGATTATGAATATGAAGATATTGATGATTACGAGTCTTTATCTCTACAAGACAACGAAATGGAATTGATAGAGAAAGCCCTAGAAAAACACAACGGGCGAAGAAAAGATGCGGCTAAGGATTTAGGGATTTCTGAAAGAACTTTGTATAGAAAAATTAAACAATATGAACTTTAGAAACTTCAGTTTAATTCTTTTAAGTTTTTTCTGGCTAATCTCTTGCTATTCTTTTACAGGATCTTCTTTAGACCCTAGAATTAAAACCATAAAAATCGATAAATTCCCAAATTATTCAGCATATCAAAACCCGAATTATAGTCAAGAATTTACAAATGATTTGCAGTTGAGATTTGATCAAAGAACAAATCTTATTTTATCTAATGATGAATCTGCACATATTAAAATAGAAGGTGAAATCATGGATTACTATGTTGCCCCTGCGGCTATTGTGAGTGGTGAACAAGCAGCCTTAAACAGATTACATATACAAGTTAAAGTAAGGTATTTTAACACCATTGATGATTCTAAAAGCTTTACTCGTAGTTTTTCTGATTACGAGGATTTCCCAAGTAATCAAACATTACAGCAGGTTGAGTCAAGTTTAGTTCCAGACATCAACGAAAGACTGATTGATCAAATATTTACAGCAGTTGTTGCTGATTGGTAAATTGTAGAAATGAATAATCAAATTTTAAATCTTTTTCATAATCCCCTTTCCATTTCTTCTCAAGATTTATTTCAAATTGAGGATGAAATAGAAAAATATCCTTATTTCCAAGCACTACACTTGCTTAAGGCAAAAGCGGTATCTAATTCTGATGAAGAAACACTGGCTGCGGTATTAAATAAAACTGCTACCTATTGTTCTCATCGAAGTATTTTATTTAAATACATTCACACCGAATCACAAGAGAAAGTTTTAGAAGAAGATAACTTAGAGAAGGAAGCTACATTAGAAAATGAAGTTGAATTAGAAGAAAATATTCAAGATGCTATCAAGCAAAAGAATTTAGAAGAACCCTCTACCTCGAAAGAAACCGTAGATAGTAAGCAAGAGGAAATTGAAAACATAATCCAAACACACGAGAAGATTTCTCCTAAGGTGGATGAAGTTGAAAATGAGAAAATATCTTCTAATGAAGATAAAGAGCAAGTAAAATCTAATTCTGAAAAGTTACAATCTAATTTATCATTCAGTCAATGGCTCAAAAGCAGTCAGCGCACCCCAGATGAGGATGAAAATCCTACTGAAGAAACAGACGTTGTAAACGAAAAATTTAAAGTAATTGAAAAGTTTTTGGATAAAAATCCAAAAATTTCACCATCTAAGGAATACAAGCCGAAAATTGAAATACAAACTAATAATAAAGAGAACTTATCCCATTTAATGACGGAAACTTTGGCGAAAATCTATGTTGAGCAAAATAAATTTGATAAAGCAATCAAGGCTTATACGATTTTACGTTTGAAATATCCAGAAAAAAGTGGTTACTTTGCAGACCAAATTAAAGAAATACAAGAATTAAAGCATAAATAAAATATGGTAACTGGTACATTTATATTCTTAATGATAGTGTTGATGGCAATTTGCTTAATCTTAACACTTGTTATATTATCTCAGAATCCTAAAGGTGGAGGTTTATCTTCTACATTTGGAGGTGGCGGAAGTCAAATGTTTGGTGTTCAAAGGACCAATGACTTTTTAGACAAAACAACATGGACCTTGGCTGCAATCATTGCTGCAGTAGTTATCCTAGCTAACGTAATGTTACCAAGAACAGGAGGTCAAAATTTAGTTCCAGATATTCCAGTTTTAGAAAACACTTTGCCACAAGCTACGCCAGGAGATGATGCGAATGCACCTGCACAACCTTTGGCTCCAGTTGAACCAACTGAGACCGCTGAATAAGTTGAAGCTTTATTAAAATATGAAAAAACGATCGATTGAATAAATCTGTCGTTTTTTTTTGAATTATTTCTAGATATTAACATAATTTATGTTGACTTTAAGATGCTAAAGCAGGAATAATTTAATATTTTTACAAATCTGTACAAAAAAGAACTTTTAATATATCATTTAATTAATTTTATGAAAACACGTTTATTCATGCTTTGCTTGATTATTAGTGGTAGTATTTTCGCCCAGAACTTCTGGTCATCTACTTCTATTGATCAAAAAGAGCTTAAGGACAACAAAGTAGTTGTTCAAGACCAAAAACTTTATGCAATTGATCTTGCTGCTCTAATGGCTCACCTAGAAGGTGCCCCAGAAAGAGTAAATTATGCTATCGAATCTAATCACACATTAGAGTTCCCAAATATTGATGGGAAGTTTGAGAAGTTTTATATAGCAGAAGCCTCTAACTTCGCCCCTGGATTGCAAGCTCAATATCCAAACATTAAATCTTATAGAGGTGTGAGCACAACAAATCCAGCTGTTTCTATTGCATTTAGTGTATCTCCTTTAGGAGTACAATCTATGCGTGTAGAAGCTGGCAACTATACTACTTTCACAGAAGCAGTTACAACTGACAACTCAGTTTATATTGTTAAAAGAAAGAGTGATAAATCTCCAGAGTGGGCTTGTACTACAACGCCAGATGAGCAGATGGAAAGCGAATTATTAGATAGATATCATAATGCTCCTGAAGGATTAGACGCAGATGATCAAACCATGCGCGACTTCAGATTAGCTTTATCTTGTACGGGTGAATATGCACAATACTTCGGTGGTACGGTAGAAGGTGCATTAGCAGGTATGAATGCTACGATGACAAGAGTAAATAGCATCTTAGAAAGAGATGTAACTATCCATTTGACAATTATTGAAAATAATGCTGATGTTATTTATACCAATGCAGCTACAGATCCATATTCTCCAGCTTCAGGAATGAGCGCTTGGAATAATCAATTACAAGCTACTTTAACTTCTGTTATTGGTGATGATAACTACGATATCGGTCACTTATTTGGTGCTACTGGTGGTGGTGGAAATGCAGGTTGTATCGGTTGTGTATGTGGACCTAGAAAAGGTAGTGCATTTACTTCTCCATATGATGGTCAACCAGAAGGAGATAGTTTCGATGTTGACTATGTTGTACACGAAATTGGACACCAATTAGGTGCAAATCATACTTTTAGTAGATATGAAGGAACAGGTGTTAATTACGAGCCAGGTAGTGGTTCTACGATTATGGGATATGCAGGTATTACTTATCCTAATACTAACGTGCAAATGCATAGTGATGATTATTTCCATACTGGAAGTATCCAACAGATTACAGCTAACGTAAAAAATAAAACTTGTCCAACAGAGACAATTATTGCTAACCAAACTCCAACTGTAGATGCTGGTCAAGGTTATACAATTCCAGTTGGTACACCATTTATTTTAAGTGGTTCTGGGGCTGATGCTGATGGTGATGAGATTACATTTACTTGGGAACAAGTAGACTCTAGTAGCTCGGCTTATAATGACTTTAATATTGGTGATCCAAATAGATCTAACGGTCCTATCGTGAGAAGTTTACCTCCAAGCACCAACCCTGTACGTTATATCCCCTCTTTTGATAAAGTAAAACAAGGAGTTCTTACAACTCCATTCGAATCAGTTTCTAATGTAGCTCGTAGTATGAACTTCGCTTTACAAGTTAGAGATAACAACCCTGCAGGTGGTCAAACAATGTCTGAAAGAATTAGAGTTGGTGTAACTGCTAACGGAGGTGCCTTTAGAGTGAATAGTCCAAATTCAAGTTCAAGCGTTCCTACAGGTTCAGAGCTAGAAGTTACTTGGGATGTTGCACAAACTACGCAAGCTCCTGTTAATACAGGTTTAGTAGATATTTACTTATCTACTGATGATGGTGAAACATTTACTTTAGTTGCAGACAATGTAGAAAATAATGGTTCATATACTATTGATATTGCAGAAGATGCTATGTCTGAAAATGCATACATTATGGTTAAAGCAGTAGATAACATATTCTATGCATTAAGTCAAAAATTCTTAATTGGATATGATGTTAGTGTAACTTGTCATGATTTCGATGCTATTGGTTTACCGCTTGATATCGCCGATGGAACTGGTTCTAGTTACGGTGGTTACGCAGTAGGTCAAGTACCAGTTACAGATGTTGGACCGGTGGAAGAAATTCGTGTTTCTGTTGACATTACCCACACATACGTAGGTGATTTACAGATTGCATTTAACTCTCCTTCTCCATCTAACTTAAACTTTATTTGGAACAGACAATGTGGTTCATCTGACAACCTTAACTTAACATTTGCAGATGGCGAACCAGCTGTAAACTGTTCAGAAACTACTTCAGGAACTGTAGCTCCAAACGTACCTTTCACTTCTTACGAAGGTTTCCAAACACAAGGAAACTGGTTAGTAGGTGTTAGAGATGGTGGTGCTGGTGATACAGGTACATTTAATTCAGCAACTATTTCTTTCTGTAAAACAACTACGTCTCCAATGGGAGTAAACGATGTGAATAAAGATAACATGATGGTTCATGTTTATCCTAACCCATCTAAAGGTGAATTCAATGTGAAAATGGATCTTGCTACTAAAGGAGTTTCTTTAGGTGTTTATGATGTAACAGGAAAACAAATCCTTACTTATAAAGACAAAGAAGCAACAGGTACATTCAACCACGTATTGAATTTAGATTCAGTTGCAAAAGGTGTTTACATCTTACAGATTCAAACTGGAAATGAAATAATCAGTAAAAAACTTATTGTTAAATAAGCATCGCATTATTTCTAAATAACTTTAGAATGCCAAGCTGACTGACAGCTTGGCATTTTTTATTGACAAAAACTGACATTTTATAAGGCTGGCGTTAATGCTAACTAAAATTATAGCATGCATGAATCACATTATCAAACCATTAGCCCCAACAGGGTAAAAAATAAATAGTCAATTGGCATGGAATGTGTCTTAATAGATTTCAATTAATTTTAAAATAAAAAACATAAAATACTATGAGTGATTTAAACATTAAACCATTAGCAGATAGAGTGGTTGTTGAGCCGTCTCCAGCTGAGACCAAAACCGCTTCTGGAATTATTATTCCTGATACCGCAAAAGAGAAACCACAAGAAGGTGTTATTGTTGCTGCTGGACCTGGTAAAAAAGATGAGCCAGTTACAGTTAAAGTTGGTGATAAAGTATTGTATGGCAAATATGCTGGTACTGAACTTAAATTAAATGGTAAAGACTATCTAATCATGAGAGAGTCTGACATTTTCGCAATTGTTTAAACTAAACTTATTTAAAATACTAATTAAAAAATAGAACATATTATGGCAAAAGATATAAAATTCAATGTTGAATCTAGAGATGCATTAAAACGAGGCGTTGACCGTTTGGCAGATGCAGTGAAAGTTACATTAGGACCAAAAGGTAGAAACGTAGTTTTAGGAAAATCATTTGGTGCTCCTAACGTAACTAAGGATGGTGTGTCTGTTGCTCGTGAAATCGAGTTAGAAGATCCAATCGAAAACATGGGTGCACAAATGGTTAAAGAAGTTGCCTCTCGTGCAAATGATTTAGCTGGTGATGGTACAACTACTGCAACTGTTTTAGCTCAAGCGATTGTTCGCGAAGGTTTGAAAAACGTTGCGGCAGGTGCCAATCCAATGGATCTAAAAAGAGGAATCGACAAAGCTGTTGAGGCAGTTGTTGCTTTCTTAAAAACTATTTCTACTGAAGTGGGCGATAGCTCTGAAATGATTAAGCAAGTTGCTTCTATTTCAGCTAACAACGACGATGTAATCGGTTCATTAATCGCTGATGCATTCTCTAGAGTTGGTAAAGAAGGTGTTATCACTGTTGAGGAAGCTAAAGGTACTGATACTTACGTTGATGTGGTAGAAGGAATGCAGTTTGACAGAGGATACCAATCTCCTTATTTCGTTACAAACTCTGAGAAAATGACAACTGAATTGGAGAATCCAATGATCTTGTTATATGACAAAAAGATTTCCAACATGAAGGATCTTTTACCCATCTTAGAACCAGTAGCGCAACAAGGTAAATCTTTATTAATTATTTCTGAAGAAGTAGAGGGTGAAGCTTTAGCTACTTTAGTTGTTAACAAATTGAGAGGTTCACTTAAGATTGCTGCTGTTAAAGCTCCAGGTTTTGGTGATAGAAGAAAAGCTATGTTGGAAGACATCGCTATCTTGACAGGAGGTACTGTAATCTCTGAAGAAAGAGGATTCTCTTTAGAAAATGCTACTTTAGACATGCTGGGTACGGCAGAGAAAGTTTCTATCGACAAGGATAATACTACAGTTGTTAATGGTGCAGGTGAAGAGCAAGCTATCAAAGACAGAGTAAACCAAATCAAATCTCAGTTAGAGAGTACAACTTCTGACTACGACAAAGAAAAATTACAAGAAAGATTGGCTAAATTAGCTGGTGGAGTAGCTGTAATGTATGTTGGAGCGGCTTCTGAAGTTGAAATGAAAGAGAAGAAAGATAGAGTTGACGATGCCTTACACGCAACTAGAGCTGCTGTAGAAGAAGGTATTGTTGCTGGTGGTGGTGTTGCTTTAGTGAGAGCTATTGAAGCATTATCTAGTTTGGAGGCAGAAAATGCTGACGAGAAAACTGGTATCAATATCATTAAGAAAGCTATCGAAGAGCCATTACGTCAAATCGTAGCTAACGCAGGAGGAGAAGGATCTGTTGTAGTTGCTAAAATTAAAGGCGAAACTGGTGATTACGGATATAATGCTAAAACTGAGCAGTATGTAAATATGCTTGAAGATGGTATTATCGACCCTACTAAAGTAACAAGAGTAGCTTTAGAAAACGCTGCATCTGTAGCAGGAATGCTGGTAACAACAGAAGCTGTTGTTTATGAAATCCCATCTGAAAATGATGGTGGTGGAATGCCAGCAGGAATGCCAGGAATGGGCGGCATGGGTGGAATGATGTAATCATCTCCCAATAATAAATTCAAAAGACTGTCCAAATAGGCAGTCTTTTTTTGTTAAAAATAATTAAGACCGCGATGCCCTACTCTATTAAAGCTTAAATTCAAGCTAAAAATTCTATTCTTCCATCTTTACCTGACGCAAAAGAATTATCGAAAGTAAAAAGAAAATCCCCAAAGATAAAGCTGAATACTGCATACTACCGGTTAAATATAAAACTTGAGCGAAAATGAAGCTTCCCAAAATCAAGGCTACTTTTTCTACAATATCATAAAAACTAAAGTAAATCGTGTTATCGCTTGTTTTAGGTAGTAATTTGGAATAGGTAGAACGAGTTAATGCTTGAACTCCTCCCAAAACCAAGCCTACGGTCGCTCCTAATGCATAGAATTCATATTCTACGTATTTATCTGTGCCGTGCATCATAAAGGCTCCTAAGCAGATTAAAGCCCAAATCAATAAACCTAAAGTTAGAGATTTTAAGTTCCCAAATCTCTTAGATAAACTTGAGAAGATATAAGATCCCGCCACAGCTACGAACTGTATTAATAAAATGGTAATAATGAGTTTGTTAGTGTTTAAACCTAATTCATCCTTTCCAAATATTGTTGCCATGTAGTTAATGGTTTGAATCCCTACACTTAATAAAAAGAACGCCAGCAGATAAAACTTAAGATTTCGCTCTTGAAATAATTGATTTCCTACTTGGAGTAATTCTCTATGACTATGAAATAAAATTTGTTTAGATCTGATTTTATTAGGTTTCGTGTAACTTTTAGGTAATTTGAGAAAAGTATATTGAGCAAAACCTATCCACCATAATGCAACAAGTATAAAGGAATATCTCGTTAATGCTTCATCTACAAGTGTAATAAAGATTAAACAAATAATCAATAAAATCGCTGAGCCTAAATAACCATAAATAAATCCTCTAGCACTTAATTGATCCTGTTGTTCTTTTTCAGTAATTTCCGGTAAATAAGCATTATAAAAAACTAAGCTTCCCCAATAACCTACACTCGCGAGTATACTGCCTAAAATCCCTATCCACAAGGTATTATAATCCGTGAAGAAGAACAATGAAAAACAACCCATCGCTCCTAACCATGAAAAAATCTTAAGGAATAGTTTCTTGTTACCAATTTGATCGGCAACGGCAGATAGAATGGGAGAAATTAAAACAACAATGATAAAAGAGGCTGTAATAGAATAAGAATATAATATTCCTTTATCTGAGAATGGAATTCCAAAGACAGTTACTTCATTAAAATTGTCTAATACAGAACTAAAATATATAGGAAAAATAGCCGTAGTTATCACCAATGAATAAACCGAATTGGCCCAATCATAAAATGCCCATGCCAATTGTTGTGATTTTCTTTCCTTACTAATTACATTCATAAATGCAATAAATTAAATGCTCGACAATTTATGCTTTTCAAAACTAAAAACTAAAAAAGATTTAACCTACTCCATTAAGAGATGATTAAATCTGCTTAATTCATATTCTTCAGGGATTGAATATTCTTTCTCTATATGATTAAATAAATATTGAGACAAACTTGGTGCATTAAAAGAACCTCTGGTTCCCATTCCGTTGAGAATAAACAAATCTTTATACTTAGGATGTTCTCCTATAATGCTTCGTCTATCTTCAACCGTGGGTCTAAAAGCAGCTCTATGTTCTATAATTTTGTAATCTCCTTTGTAGTATGCCGATAATTTCTCTAACAATAATTCTTTATTCGCTTCCGTGGGTTCTGGCGAATCATAATCAATGTCATAGGTAGCGCCAACATAGTATTTATTACCACCTAAAGGCATTAGAAAGTTTTTAGATTTAAAAATGATATCTGGAAGCTCTTGATTAATTTCTAATTCGAGAATTTCTCCTTTATTTTTAATAATTGGAACATAATTGAAGAAGGGATTATTTTCAAGCCCAACTCCCTCCGAAAAAATGACATGTTTTGCTTGAATTTCTCCATACTTATTCGTTTCGGTATCCAAAGCGGTATAATCGAATCTTTCATTAATTATATGCTCACTAAATTGCTTTTTAAAGGATTCAATTAACAAACTCATATCTACCCAACCACAATGCATTACTTCACCAAAACCATAG
>CAZKJO010000002.1:48810-66852 GCA_964553105.1 uncultured Weeksellaceae bacterium
AGTAAAACGGAAAAGTATGATTGGATTGTACATCCCGGCCGCCACATGAGAAGCTTGTTTTTTGTTATCAGCAACAATTTTGAATGTTTTATTATTGTCTATGCACTGTTTTGCAAAACAAACACCTGCTATTCCCAATCCTACAATGAGATAATCTACTTTTTGTGGCATATATTATTTTCGTGGGTTTTAAATAGAAGTACAAAGTTACTGAAAATGAATTTCGTTAACTATAAAACGCTATTTATAAATTCTCTTGAAAGCAAAAAAGCCTCTTCAAAATTGAAAAGGCTTTTTTTATTATTATGAAAACTCAGATTAGTAATTCCACATATCGTTTTCTCTTTCTAAGATAGTTCCACGAATTCTATGTGATTCTTCTAGCTGTGCCTGAGCGTCTTTTGGAAGATAGTCTTCTATACTTCTATTACCCAAAGCATCGCTTGATTTATAAATAATCGCATTGAACCTACGTGCATTTAACATATCGTCAAAAGTAACTTTAGACGCAGAGTTTTGTGGGTTAAAGATGGTGTACTTATGCAGTACTTTACGCGCATCTGGATAGAAAACCCAGAATAAATCTACGTAATCATCTGCTCCATCGAATCCTCTACCAATTGATTGAGCATCTGGCCCCATCATGGCTAAACCTAAAATTCTATAGCGCATTTCCGATAATCTCTTGTCAATGTACCACATGCCTTTAACTTTCACCATTTTAATCTTATCTGATTCAATAACATAGTTATCTAAACCAGGGTCAGCAACTTGACTCATGTCTAGACCTTGCTCTTTTTGCTCCCAATACCAATCGGTAGTATCGCTTCTAGATAAAGCGCTCATGGCAGCATCATTGTCAATTTTATATTGGAAATATTCGTCGTCGAAAACTTCTGTGATTTCTCCACTTTCAATACCTTGCTTCAACGCATCGAATAAAGACAAAGTTTGATAAACAGTACCATCTGATGAATTATAGTAAGGCTGATTAATTCTTTCATTTAAATCAATCACTTCCCATACTACCTTAGAATATAGTACATCATCTTCATTGATGAAGCCATAATCCATAGGCGTAACGTCCTTTTCTATCGTGTCACCTTTGGCTGTAACCGTTAAGTTTTGTTCACGCATTTGCCTTAATTCTTCAGGCGATTTAGCGTTCAGGATGCTCTGTGCATAAGTTGCGCTGAATCCTAACAATACTAAAATTATACTTAAAAACTTACTATTCATTTTGTGTTCTTTGTTTCTATTCTGTTCTGAAATAACGTTGAAATTAGTATTTCATTGTGCAAAAATACGTAATCTTATTGTACATCAATTACAACTGGTGCAATATTAGGAATTCTTGTGTTTCCTAAACCACTTGCTGTAGCTTCAATATCAAAGATATTCACGGCATCACCAGCTTTTACTTGATCTAAGATTCTTCCTACTCCATTTAAGTTACTTCCATTTACAGAAACTGTTTTCTGTCCAGGTACTTTAACTTTAAAGCTAGTTACTGTGAATGATACTGGGAATTCGAAATCTGGAATTGCAGCTTCAACTTGTAATCTGCTTAATGAGCTCTTAGCTACAGTTAAAGCATTCTTACCACGGATTTGACCTTGTGGCGCAGGAATTGGCTTAATTCTAAATTCTTTCCTCTCAGTTACCGTTTTACCTGTAGATGTTTTAGCAGAAGCAGTGAATGTTACACTGTTTCCTCCAGAAACCACATAGTTATAGCTACCGTTAGATCCACTTAAAGAACCTGTAGAAGCAGACATACTGATTGGTCCATCAGCACCATTGATTGTTGCAGTAATTGGGTTGGTTACCCCACGATATACAACATTCATCTTATCCGCAGAAATTGAACCTCCCGAAGGTGCAGTTTCTAATGTCTCAGATACTACAGAGTAAGAGTGAGAGAATTCCTCTTCTTTCTCAGTTCCATTTGGTAATCTATATTTCACTTTACCAGCAAAAGTATGGTTACCTTTTGCAGAGCTTAATGGAATCGTTGCCTTACCTGCATTCAATGGATAATCTTTACCATTTAATGTAATTGTACCTCCTACTTCGTCATTATATGCACCAATTGCTAAGAAAGCTTCTTTTTGTGTGCCTTCTTTAATTACATCTGGAACATCAACTAATAAAGTAGTCGTTGTAAATTCGATTTTCTCCTCTAATTTACTAGATAACATTTGGCGGATTGCGTTACCCTCCTCAGTTCTAGCATCTGCTTGAATCTTTGTTAGGTTAGTTAATGCTGCAATCATTGGCTGCTCATAAAATTTATCGCTAACCCATGATTTACTTTGTCTTTTAGACATTGTTTCCGTGTTGAAAACAGTATTTAATCTTTTATCATCCAAACCAGCATTTTTCAACTTTTCTTTAATCTCTTGGATTTTCTTAACAAAGTTCTGCGCCTCTGTATTTCCTTCTATTACGTTTCCTTTTCCTTCTTCTTTAAAGAATAATTGAACGATAGCCTCTGTATTTTGTAGAGCGTTATAGTTAGTTTCTACTTCCTCATTTGGATCAGCAGGAACCACCTCTTCTGGTTTTAATTGTTCTTTTAAACCTTCGATATAATTTACGAAACTGTCCACATCAGATTTCAAGGATTTTGCTTTGGCTACTGTGCCTGCATAATCCGGATCTTCTTCAGCTTTCATTTCCATATTCTTATAGAAAGTTGAGTTATTTTCTTCCGTTAAAGCAATTGATTGCTCGAACGATTTATTTACGTCTTCAAAAGATCTCAACACCTCTCTATCTACTTGCATTGCCATCATAGCAATAAAGATTAGATACATCAGGTTGATCATCTTCTGCCGTGGTGATACTTTTCCCTTGGCCATTTTTTAGTAATTTGTAGAATTAATATTCATTTAATAAGTCTTAGTGAAAAAATAGGATTATGCTCCAGGATTTCTCATAGCTGTTAACATACCTCCATAAACCTTGTTCAAGTTGTTTACGTTTGTAGTTAACTTGTTCATTTCCGCCATGAACTGCTCAGAACCTGATGCAGATTTCTCCATTTCTGAAATGAATTTCTTATTTAATTCTACTTGCTTTTTGCCGTTGTCTAATTGTACTTGGTATAACGCGTTTAAGCCTTCCATGTGGTTAGCTGCTAACGCTAATTGATCACCATAAGCTTGTGTTGCTGAAGATGCGTCCACTGCTTTGTTAATGTCTGCTACTGCATGACTGAAGTTGTCGATTCCGTCTCTTAAACGACTCATTAATGAAGCGTCTAATTTTGCATCAGCTAACATCTTATCCAATTTATTAGATAAAGATACTTCTGTATCTCCTGTTGCTGCTAAAGCGTTTTTCTTTGTCGATTTAACTGCTGTTGAACCATCCAATAATTCAGGATAAGCTCTTTCCCACTCGTACTCCCCTTTTGGTGGATCGAATGCGAAAATAATGAAAATAAGAGCCTCAGTGATAAGACCGATTGCCAAAACTGCTGAACCATCTAAAGGACCAACTGCCCAGTGGTTAATCTTAAATAATGCTCCTAAAATTACAACTGATGCTCCTAAGGAATACACCATGTTTAAGATTACATCTTTTTTGCTTGATTTTACTGCCATTGTTGAATAATATTAATTAATGATTTTTGATTTTTTTGATTTTGAAGTGCCAGTCTTTTCTTTCTGGCAGGTATTTTTAAAGTTTCTTTTATATTTATTGTCTTGTTCTCTTATATCTAACATTCGCACCTTCAGGAATGTTTTGAACTGTTCTGAATCCAATATAAGATCTTGCTGAATCTTTGTGCTCCCAATCTCTAGCACCAACCATCAACATATATCCTACATCTTTCCAAGAACCACCTTTTACAGTTTTAGAAGGAATCTCTCTACCTGCACCTAAGTATGGGTTTAAAGTTGAAGTATATTCTCCAGATGCTGTACTATATGGTGATTGTGTCCACTCAGAAACGTTACCAGACATATCGTATAATCCGTAATCATTCGGGAAGAATGTTTTAACCGGTGCTGTATACATAAATCCAGCATCTTGATTCTTAGCACAACAATCCTCGATATAGTCACCACGCTTAGGCTTGAAGTTAGCTAAATAACATCCTCTACTATCTGCTAAGTAAGGTCCACCCCAAGGATATGGAGCATCTTGCATACCACCACGAGCTGCATATTCCCATTCTACCTCAGTGGGTAATCTATAGGCTATAATGTCTTCTCTATTTTTAGCTTTTAAAGATTGGTTATAAGCTTTGTGCTTTTGTGTTCTATACGCCGCGAATGCTCTAGCTTGATCCCAAGTAACACCTACTACTGGATAATCTGTATAGGCTTCGTTCCAAAAATAGTCGTTATGTAATGGATCGTTGTAAGCATAATTAAAGTCACGAACCCAAACCGTAGTATCAGGATAAACGTTTACTGTATCGGTGATTACAAAATCACTTCTTTTAGCATTCTCGTTTAAGTGTGCTCTCGCTGCTTTGTTTTTATCAATCTCGGTGAAGATGTAGTTTAATTTTCTAACGTCGATTAATCTCTCTCCGTTAAATCTTTCTTCTGGTGGATAGTACATTTCTTCCATTACCTCAACGTAATCTCTATCTGGGTATTCATATTTATCCCAAATTAAGTCAATGTCCCAGTTCAGTTGACGCTCAGATTCGTATCCGCTTCTACCATCAGCCATTTCATTAATGTACTCTTGATACGCAGATTGAGTCCCAGATCCATCACTCATATCTTTGAAAGCATAAGCTTCTAATCCAGTTGCCCCAGAAGAAGTTGTTCCATCAAAGCCCATCTCATAAGCTCTTTCTGCTAATTTCTGACGTACAATAGAATCACGAACAAAATCAACAAACACCTTATATTCTGCGTTTGTAATCTCTGTGTCATCAATGTAAAAACCGCTTACGGTTACCGTTTTAGGCGTAGCGTTTTGCTGTTGAGCGAAGTCATAATCTGTATTACCCATTACAAAAGAACCCGCAGGTACAGGAACCATTCCGATTGGTCTAGTTGGAGCAAAGCTCTTGGACTTTTGACTCGGAATAATCATACCTCGGTCATTTTTGCTCTTCTTTTTTCCACTTCCTCCACAGGAAAAGAAAAAGGAGGCCATAAGAAATACTACCAATATTTTTCTCATTATCACTCTTATTTTGCGAGTTTGTAAAACTATTACTTTTTAATTAATCGCCAAAAATTATTTTGACTGTCAAACAATAACGTTTGCTATTTATAATTATTATACGTTATCAATAAAATTTTTTGTAAAACTTTAACCAATTATGAGGTATCTCTCCTCTCATAGAATCTAAATAATCTGATTCATTACATGGTATTAAGCTTCTTCCTTCCTCTACTTCAACTTCTATCCACCAACGGTCTGAGCTCTGAGAATATATAAAAACTATCTCTCCCTCTGTTGACTGTACACGATAAGTTTCGGTGGCCTCATCCGATTTTAAATTATTTTTTGCCTCCATAAAATACCACAGCATTTCGGTCAACAACATTTTGTTTGGCGAATGCATAGATAAGTCAAAATTTGAAATATGCAAAACGTTCATACTAGGACTTAAACCAGCATACCTCATCAATCCGCAAATTTCTCTTTCTGTTAGACCGTTTGGTGATGGAACAGTTACATTCTGAAAACTTGAATATTGCATTACATTCATGTCTACAGACAATAAATCTAAATCTCTAAGCAAAGGTTCTGCTTTTTTGATATCCTCTACCAATTTACCTAAACGCATATCTTCAAAGTTTAATTGCTCTAGAATATCTAATTCTTCTTTTGCCACATAAACCGCTTGACTACCAATGTTTTTAAACTCCAACAATCTATGTGTCGGGTCTAAAATCATCTTGGTAATGTGATTATTTGCCGTTAAGTCTTCTGTTTGCCCTTCAATATCTAATTTAATATCTATCGTTCCAACTTTCAGCAAATCGCGTTGTAAACTTTTATATAAAATATAATTAAAGGCTTGACTTCCTCCTAAAACAACTATGGTTGCTCCAGTTTCGTATATTTGACTAATTACTTGGTGTAATGCAAAACAAGTATCTTCGAAGGTAGCACCTTTTGGCAAAGTACCTATATCATAAATAGGACGCTTCCAATTACTTACAGATAGACTATAAAAATGATCTCGCAATTCGGAAAAGCCATTTTCTTCTCCGTCTAAATTTATCTCATCGTCGTGGATACCGAGCAAAACAATAGCATTAGCATCTAACTCCTCATCCAACTCAAACCTCACACGTTGAAAAACCGAAAAAACTGAGTATTCCTTATATCTCAGTTCGTAAGGAACTGGTATTAAAAATTCAGAAAAATCCATCATGTACTATTTCTTCTTTTTAGGTGCCGCTTTTTTCGTTGCGGTAGATTTTTTCGTGGTTGTCTTTTTCTTGGTGGCTGTTTTTTTCTTCGCAGCAGGCTTTTTCTTCTTGGTAGCACCTTCAATTATCTTAGCTGCCTCTTCTGCTGTCATCTTTTCTACTTCAGTTTCTTTAGGCACCTCAACTTTGGTTTTACCTTTTATAATATTAAACCTACCCCATCTAGCTTTTTCGATTCGAATTCCTTCTTCTTCAAAAACTTGAATAACTTTTTCCTTCTCCTTCTTCTTCTTAGCCTCAATTAACTCCTTAATATCTGCCGAAGATAGATTATCGAAGTCATATTTTTTATTCACATTAATGAACAAATCATTCCACTTAATAAAAGGACCAAACCTTCCTTTTCCTTTGGTTACATCTAGGCCATCATATTGTGCAATCGGAGCGTCAGCTTTTTGTTTTAATTTAATTAATTCAATCGCTCTCTCCTTGGTTACATCGTGTGGATCTTCTCCTTTATCTAATGAAATAAAGGTTTTCCCAAATCTAACATATGGACCATATCTACCCACGTTTACAGAAACCTCTTCACCTTCGTATTCTCCTAAATCTTTAGGTAAATCGAATAGCTTAATCGCTTCCTCGAAAGTAATTGTCATGATATTTTGGTCTGGATTTAAACTCGCAAACTTGGGCTTTTCCTCGTCTTCTACTTCCCCAATTTGAATCATTGGACCATATCGACCAATTCTAGCATACATGTTTTTACCAGACTCGGGATCAATACCTAATAATCTCTCTCCCGTAGCACGATCTGCGTTCTCTTGAACATCTTCTACCGTTTCGTGGAAAGGCTTATAGAAGCCCTTAAGAACTTTTGTCCAACTTTCTTTTCCTTCCGCAATTTGGTCAAAATCCTCCTCTACTTTTGCAGTAAACTGATAATCCATAATGGTTTTGAAGTATTCCACTAAAAAGTCATTTACAACAATCCCTACATCAGTTGGTTTTAATTTTTTCTTATCAGCGCCAAAAGTTTCAGTTTCTGTTTTCTCTTCAACCTTCCCTTTCGTTAATTCCAATACGCGAATATCTCTTTCTTCACCATCTAAATTCACAATTTCCACATATTCTCTTCTTTGAATCGTAGAAATGGTTGGTGCATAGGTAGAAGGTCGTCCAATACCAAGATCTTCTAATTTTCTAACCAAAGATGCTTCTGTATATCTTGGTGCGTGACGAGTAAACTTCTCAGTTCCTTTAATAGAAGTTGCATCTAGCTTTTCGCCTTCTTTAACCTTGGGTAAAATAGACAATCCAGTTTCTACTGGTTCGTCGTCATCATTTCCTTCTTGATAAACCTTAAGAAAACCATCGAAAAGAATTACCTCACCCTTTCCTTTGTATATATATTCTGTTTCTTTATCATTTTCAACCGAAATCGTAGTTCTTTCAAGCTTTGCCTCTGCCATTTGACTAGCTACCGTACGTTTCCAAATTAAATCATATAATCGCGACATTGATGGATCACCATTGAATTTAGATAATTCAAAATTGGTAGGTCGAATCGCCTCGTGAGCTTCTTGAGCTCCTTTTGCCTTGCTTTTATATTTTCTTGTTTGTGCATACTCTTTACCAAATTCTTTAAGAATCATTTGGTTTGAGGCTGCCAAAGCATCATCGGATAAATTTACACTATCCGTTCTCATATAAGTAATTAAACCTTGCTCATATAATTGCTGTGCCACACGCATCGTACGAGCTACTGGATAGCCTAATTTACGCGAAGCCTCTTGTTGCAATGTCGAAGTGGTGAAAGGAGCCGCAGGATTTCTTTTCCCGGGACGTGTATCTACATTCGATACCTTAAAATTAGCTCCATTACATTTTTGTATATGCGATTTGGCTTCTTCGTAGGTTTCAAATTCATGATCTAGCGTAGCTTGGAAAGTCTTGCCGTCTGTTGTACTAAAGATAGCGACAAACTTGAAGCTATTTTGTGGCTCAAAGCCCATGATTTCCATCTCACGCTCAACAATTAGTCTTACAGCAACTGATTGCACACGACCTGCCGATAAACCTGGTCTAACTTTTTTCCAAAGAACGGGTGACATTTCAAAACCAACCAAACGATCTAAAATTCGCCGCGCTTGTTGTGCGTTCACCAAATCTTGATCGATTTCTCGTGGATTCTCAATTGCCTTTTGAATGGCTTTTTTGGTAATTTCATTAAATACAATTCTACGCGTTTTATCCTTGGTCAATCCTAATTCATGATATAAATGCCAAGCAATAGCTTCCCCTTCCCGGTCCTCATCCGAAGCTAACCAAACCATATCTGCTTTAGAAGATATATTTTTTAGTTTTTTAACGACTTCTTTTTTATCTGGAGAAATAACATATTGTGGTTCAAAGTTATTATCTAAATCGATACCCATATTCTTCTTAGGAAGATCCGCGATGTGTCCAAAACTAGACTCAACTTGAAAATCATCTCCTAAGTATTTCTGTATGGTTTTTGCTTTTGCTGGTGACTCAACAATAACGAGATTTTTTGGCATAAAATTCTTGAAATTTGGTGCAAAAGTACACAAAATACTTAATTTGTCAGTGTTTAACTTTTTTTCGATTACTTATATGTTAGTTTTTAATCCTAATTTTAACAAAGTGTACAAAACACAAGTTGCTTATCACCATTGAGTTTATATATGAACGAATTGTCTTATATAAAACATGTTCAAATTTTATAGCATAATTTACCATTTTATGAAATTAACACTTGATGTCATTAACAAACAAATGCATTTAAATCTAATTTCACGTAAAGCATAAATGCAAATTTAAATTCCTATTGGATAAATTATGAAAGTAGATATATTAGGTATGAATCTCATTGTGTCAACCAAATTTAAAAGTAAAGACTAAGGGTTTGAATGGCAATGAATATCAAAAATTGATTTAATTTTATTTTATAATTCTGATGCGTAATAATGTAACTCATGTTACTAAATATCCATTGATAATATTATATGTTTGGCTTTTCTGAAATTAAAAATGTTTCAATTTAGTTCTACATATAGAAATTATTTCATCGTTATCTTAACGATACTTTTCTTTGTGCCGTGTACTATAAAGAGAGATATAAAGCAACACTTCGCACAAGAAATTTTTCAGAACAGCCAGCAATCACATGCAAAAACAATTAGCAGCGAAACCTGTACGGCAACCCAAACTTCTATAAAGTTTCAAAAGGAAGATGTGAGTATTAAAACTCTCCCATCTTCAACTGAAGTAAAAACTTTTTCCATTCCTGGAGCTCCGTTAGCAATTAACGATTTTCATTGGGATGAATTCACACATCATAAAGAAAAAATACCTACACATATTAGACTTCAGCTCTATTTAATTTGATATTGTAACTCCTATTTCGTCTACCTGACGAACAGCTTAGTTTCTATATATAATTTAAATAAAGTAAATAATGAATCAAGATATAAAAGTATCAGGACTTTCTGTTCTTTTACTCAGAATCGCCTTAAGTGGAATTTTCATTTCAGCTGGCATCACACATCTTACCCACCCCGACAAAGTCGCAGAACGCATAAATAATGCAACATATCATGAGTTTGCCTATTTTTTTGGTGATCCTTACACGCTTGGAATACTTACGGGCTACATTTTGATCATAGCGGGAATCATGTTTTTGCTTGGCATTTTCACACGTTGGTCTGCACTTATTCTATTTATAATTCTCGTACCTATCAGTATTACAATTCAAATGGGAAATGGACTTAACCATGGCCCATTGTGGAAAAACATAGCCCTTTTTGGAGGCTTACTATTTTTTATTCTAAACAATCCAAAAGCATATAATCTTTATAATAAAACAATAAAATTTTAAAATATGAAAAATCAAGTTTTAGCCATCCTATTTTTAATTATAGGATCATTCATAAGTACAAATCAACTTTCTGCTCAGTCCTTAAGCTTAACTGAAGTAGAGAATTCAGTAAAAGCCAATGGCAAATATGCCATACTTGTTAGCAATGCAAGGCATCTGCAAGCGGCCGTAATGACAGGAGAAGAATTAAAGAATCAACATCCTAATATTGATTTTCAAGTAGTTTTAATCGGTCCAGTCGTAAAAGATCTGGCGGAAGATAAATCATTAGAATCAACTATTTTTAAAAGTCAAAAACTTGGATTACGCATCGTAGTTTGTGAATTTGCAATGAACCATTTAGGCGTGAAAAAGTCACAATATCATCCTTATGTTGACACAACGCCCAATGGATTCACTTACATCTTTGGTCTACAAGAAAATGGCTTTAAAACAATTACACTTTAAATAAATATTAATGAACAATATATTCTTAGTACTTATAAGTATTATCACCTTGACAGCTTTCAAGAAAAATGATCCCAAAATGAATCAAAAAGAAGAAATTGTAAGTATCCTACAGACCGCAGATATTCATGCTTATCTCAATCCTCATACAGAGCTTTTCCTTAAGAATGGAGAGATTGAGTACCGCGAAGCTGGTGGATTGGCGCACATCAAAACTTTGGTAGAAAAAGTTAGAGAAAATAATCCAGATGGAACTATTTTCTTAGATGGTGGGGATTTAATTCAAGGAAGCGGTGAAAGCATGTTATCTCAAGGACATATATTTCCTTCATTGATTCGTGCCATGAATTATGATTTATTAATTCCTGGAAACTGGGAAGTTATCTATGGCAAAAAACATATGATGGACGTAATGGAAGATTATAATACTAATGTAATTGTAGCTAACATGTTCCACGAAGAAAATGATGAGAGAATTTTCCCTCCATATTGGATAACCGAGAAAAAGGGATTAAAAATGGGTTTTATTTCTTACAATGACCCCGAGGTTCCGGTTCGTCAAAATCCTGGATTTAGCGAAGGCTTAAAATTCTCTAAAATTGAGAGTAATTTAAAGGATTTAATCAAGGAATTAAAAGAAGAACAAGAAGTTGAAGTTTTATTTTTGGTTTCCCATATTGGAATCTCCAAACAATTACTTTTAGCTGATAATCCAGCGATTGAAGGAGTAGATTTTATTTTAGGAAATGATACCCACGAAAGAATTAGAAAACCTATACAAGGTAAATACGCTAAAGTAGTAGAACCAGGAGCATTTGGTTCTTTTGTTGGAAAACTAGATTTGAAAGTTAAAAACGGAAAAATGACCGGATATGATTATGAATTAATCGAGGTTGACCCTAATAAATTTCCAGCACATCCTGAGGTTCAGCAATTAGTAAATGTAGCCAAGGCACCTTATGCCGAAGAATTGCAGAGAGTTTTAGGCTACACTATCAAGCCCATTCATAGATATTTAGTGGTAGAAAACCCAATGGATAATATGATTACCGATGCTCTGCTATGGAAGTCTGGAGCAGACTTCGCGACTTCAAATGGATTTCGTTTTGGTGTACCTATTGTTCCAGATCCTAGCACAGGCAGAAAAGAGATTACCAAAGAGGATCTGTGGAGGATGCTGCCAGTAGATGAAAACATGAAAATTGGTGAGGTAACTGGTCAGCAAGTTAAAGATTGGTTGGAGAAAGAAATCAATAATGTATTCGCCAAAAACCCAGCAGATCGTTTTGGTGGCTGGTTGGTTCGTTTTTCTGGTTTAACCTTAAAATTTGACAGCTCTAAAGATTATGGTGATCGTGTCATTGAAATTAAAATTCAAGGAGAACCTTTAGATTTAAATAAGACTTATACAATGGCTTCTTGTAATCGTACGGGCGAACCTATTTCAACACTTTGTCGCATGAAAGATGCAAAGAATGTAGAAGTTATGGACTACACCTTACATGATGCAGTAGAGCAATATCTAGCAGAAAAAGGTGAAGTTAGCCCTGTTTTAGATGGTCGCGCTCAAGCTATAGACCTAGGACCTAATGCATATTCTCAAGTTCCAGGAACTGATTATGAGTTTAGATAAAAAAGAATTAAAAGATTAACTCAACATAAAATCGCTTGTCTTTTTATAAGGCAAGCGATTTTTACTTTGTCTAACTCCTATCCTATTAAAAATAATGATTTATAGATTTTTAATAAGCATTCCGTTGGCTCTTTTTACACAAAGTGCTATATTTATATTAGAAACAATCCCATATTAAATAGTTTTGATTTTAAAGACAATCAAGTTGTTATTATTCAATTTTTAAAAGGGATTTTTACGATTAATATAACCAGCCTATCTTCAGCTAGTTGATCCGTAAAATAAGTTTCTAAATTGAATAATTTAATAGACGTACTTTATGAAATATCAAGACTTTTACAACGACAGCATTGAAAACCCTGAAGAATTCTGGCTAGACAAAGCCAATGAATTAAAATGGTTTAAAGAACCTAAAACCGCAGTTGAACAAGACGAAGAAGGTATTTACCATTGGTTTCCGGATGGTGAGACCAACCTTTGCTATTTAGCCATAGATCGTCACATAGAAGATGGTCAGGGCGATGAGGTCGCTATGATTTATGACTCTGCCGTTCGCCACCACAATATTCCATACACCTACAACGAAATGAAGGAAAATGTGGAGAAAATCGCAGGTGGGCTTAAAAAACTCGGCGTTGAGAAAGGAGATACCGTTGTGATCTATATGCCTATGATCCCTCATGCTGTGTTTAGCATGTTAGCTTGTACCCGAATTGGTGCCATTCATTCTGTGGTTTTTGGTGGGTTTGCACCCCATGAATTAGCAGTTAGAATTGAGGATGCAAAACCTAAAGTTTTAATCACAGCTACTTCTGGAATTGAAGTCGACAGAATTATTCCATATAAACCTATGGTGGATGAGGCAATAGAACAATCTGCTCATAAACCTGAAAAAGTGATTGTGTATAATCGTGAACTTGGAGCAGATAAACCCGAGAAAGATTACGATATCGATTATGAAGAATTAATTAAAGATGTCACACCCGCTGATTGCGTTCCGGTTCCTTCTTATCATCCTTCTTATTTTTTATACACCTCTGGAACCACAGGAAAACCAAAAGGAGTTTTACGTGATACAGGAGGGTATGCCACAGCGCTTAAGTTTTCCATGAAATACATTTATGGAATGAACGAGGGTGATACATTCTGGGCCGCTTCGGATGTTGGTTGGGTAGTTGGACACTCCTTCATTTGTTATGGTCCCTTAATTAATCGTTGCACGACCATTTTATTCGAAGGAAAACCGGTTAAAACGCCAGATGCTTCAGCATTTTGGCGCGTGATTGAGGAGCACAAAGTCAATGGAATGTTTACGGCTCCTACCGCAATTAGAGCAATTAAAAGAGAAGATGCGAATGGTGATTTAATTAAAAATCATGACATTTCATCATTAAAATACTTATTCCTTGCAGGTGAGCGATGCGACGAAGCCACACTGACTTGGACGAAAGAAAAATTACAAATTCCTGTAATCGACCACTGGTGGCAAACAGAATCCGGCTGGCCGATGGTAGCCAATTTAATGGGAGTTGATCCATTTGAAATTAAAATTGGGTCTTCTGGTAAACCTGTTCCAGGTTATCAAATCCAAATTTTAACCGAAGAAGGTTATGCTGCCGAAACTAATGAAGAAGGCTATGTTGCCATCAAACTTCCTATGCCTCCAGGATTTATGCCGACGCTTTGGCGCAATAATGAAAGATACAAAGCTGGATATTTACAACGCTTCCCGGGATATTACTTCTCTGGTGATAGTGGATATATAGACGAAGATGGTTACATATTCATCACAGGACGCGTGGATGATGTTATTAATGTGGCAGGACATCGGCTTTCTACCTCAACCATGGAAGAAGTAGTCGCAAAACATCCTGCTGTCGCTGAATGCGCTGTGATTGGTGTTGATGATAATTTAAGAGGACAAGTTCCTCATGCTTTAATTGTTCTTAAAATCGGACAAGAAGACTACGAACATTTTAAATTACAAACAGAGCTTGTGCAAATGGTTCGTCAGCAAGTTGGTCCAGTTGCAGTTTTGAAAACCATTTCGGTAGTAAAACGCTTACCAAAAACAAGATCAGGAAAGATTCTACGTAAGACCATGCGCGCTATGATTGATGGCAAAGATTACACAGTTCCATCAACGATTGAAGATCCATTTGTACTAGACGAGCTAATTGAACAGTTCAGAGGCGAGAAAATTGGAGCTTTTGCAAAAACTGATAAAGATATTACTAGTTCATTAAAAGTTTTAGCTGACAGCTATTACAACATTGATTCCTTAGAGAAATATATTGATGTTTATAGAATTTCCAAAGAAGATCCAGAAGACTTTTGGAGCACAATTGCCACCAATAATTTCCATTGGAGAAAAACTTGGAGTAAGGTTTTAGAATGGGATAAAAAAGAAAGTAAAGTTGAATGGTTTAAAAATGCTAAACTAAACATTACCGAAAACTGTATCGACCGACACCTTAGAACACGAGGAGAAAAAACTGCTATTATTTTTGAACCAAATGATCCAAAGGAAAAAGCTCAATATATTTCCTATAATGAATTAGCGCAGCATGTGAACCGAATGGCGAATGTGCTTAAAAATAATGGAATCAAAAAGGGTGATAAAGTTTGTATTTATTTACCTATGATTCCAGCTTTAACCTATACGATGTTGGCTTGCGCGAGAATTGGCGCGATCCATTCTGTAGTTTTTGCAGGATTTTCTTCAAAAGCTCTTTCATCTAGAATCAACGATGCAGATTGTAAATTAATCGTGACGGCAGATGGTTCTTATCGTGGATCTAAAACGGTAGATTTAAAGAAAATCGTAGACGAAGCTTTATTGGATACACCTAACTTAGAGACTTGTCTGGTAACTAAGCGAATTCATGACAAGGTAGAATGGGTAGAAGGTCGAGACAAATGGCTTCACGAAGAATTAATGAATGCTTCTTCTGAATGTGAAGCTGAAGAAATGGATGCAGAGGATCCTTTATTTATTCTGTACACGTCTGGCTCCACAGGAACACCAAAAGGAATGGTTCATACCACGGCTGGATATATGGTATATACGGCATTTACATTCAAAAATGTTTTCCAATATAAAAACGATGATGTTTATTGGTGTACCGCCGATATTGGTTGGATAACAGGACATAGCTATATCGTTTACGGACCACTTGCCAATGGAGCAACCACAGTTATGTTTGAAGGAGTCCCTTCTTATCCTGATTATGGAAGATTCTGGGATGTTATAGACAAGCATAAAGTTAATCAGTTTTACACAGCACCAACTGCCATTCGCGCGTTAGCCAAACAAGATTTAAGTTTTGTAAACGAACATGATTTATCGAGCTTAAAAGTGCTTGGGTCCGTTGGAGAGCCTATTAACGAGGAAGCTTGGCACTGGTATAACGACCATATCGGAAAGAAAAAATGCCCAATTGTAGATACTTGGTGGCAAACAGAAACAGGTGGAATCATGATTTCTCCTATTCCTTATGTAACACCAACTAAACCAACTTATGCTACCCTACCGATTCCGGGAATTCAACCGGTTTTAATGGAAGCCAATGGTGTTGAAATTAAAGGAAATCAAGTAGACGGAAAACTTTGTATCGCATACCCATGGCCAGGAATGGCAAGAACTGTTTATAACAACCATGAGCGCTATAAAGAGACCTATTTCTCTACTTTCCCAGGCTTATATTTTACGGGTGATGGTGCCTTGAGAGATGAGGTTGGTTATTATCGAATCACAGGACGTGTAGATGATGTGGTTATTGTTTCTGGACATAACCTTGGAACCGCTCCTATTGAAGACGCCATCAACGAACATCCGGCTATTGCTGAATCTGCTATTGTCGGCTTCCCACATGAGATTAAAGGGAGCGCATTGTATGGTTATATCACCTTAAAAGATGAAGGAAGTAAGCGTGATCAAGACAATTTACGCAAGGAAATAAATCAATTGATTACAGATAAAATTGGTCCTATCGCGAAGTTAGACAAAATTCAATTTGTGAATAGTTTACCAAAAACAAGAAGTGGAAAAATCATGCGTAGAATTCTTCGTAAAATCGCGAGTCGAGATACCGAGAATATGGGTGATATTTCTACTTTATTAAATCCAGATGTTGTAGAAGAAATCAACAAAAATGTTTTATAAATAGTTTGCTCATAATTACTATTTGTAGTGGCGTCTATTTTGGACGCCATTTTTTATTAAATTTAAACAAATTAAAAGCATGAGTCCATTAGAAATATTCAATTTTAAAAACACTGATAATTTAGATTCTTGGGAAATTACAGATGATGTAGTGATGGGCGGAAAATCTAATAGTCGTTTTAGCATCAATTCAGAGCGAAAAGGTGTTTTCCAGGGCACAGTTTCAACGGAGAATAATGGTGGATTTTCATCAGTTCGCTATCGTTTTAATCCGATTAAAGTTGAAGGTTTTTCAAAAATTAAACTCAAAGTAAATGGAGTCAATCAAAGGTTTCAATTTAGGTTAAAAGAAAAGCAAACAGATGATCATTCCTATATTCAATATTTTGAAACTAATGGAGAGTGGCAAGAAATTGAAATTGAGTTAAATAATTTATATCCAACTTATCGCGGAAATATACTTGACAAACCTAATTTTAATGGAAATTATATCGCAGAAATTGGTTTTTTAATTGGGAATAACAAGAATGAAGAGTTTCGACTCGAAATCGACAGTATTTATTTAATTTAAAATTAAATACTATGATTAAAACTAGCAAAGGCACACAGGCTGATATTCCAGGAATTTTATCACTTCAGGAAAAGAACTTATTCAGAAACCTCAGCGAAGAAGAACTAAAGAAAGGTTTTGTTACAACACCTTTCAGCATTGAACAACTACAAGAATTAATTGATTTGAACGGCGTTTTTGTTGCTAAAAATAAAGATGAGAAAGTTATTGCCTATGCTTTTGCTGGGAGCTGGAAGTATTTCGAGCAATGGGAAATTTTCAATTATATGGTTTTTAGATTACCACTGATTAATTTTAGAGGTAAAGAAATAACCACAGAAAATAGTTTTCAATATGGCCCGATTTGTATTAATGAAAACTATCGTGGTCGAGGAATCATTAATCAGATTTTTGAAGAGATGAGGTTGGAATTAGTGAAGAGATATCCGATTTCAGTTACTTTCATCAACCAAGTGAATGTGATTTCTAAAGAGGCACACACCAGAAAACTTGGGTGGGAAATCATAGACGAATTTGAGTTTAACAATAATCATTACATCAGCTTGGGGCTTGATATGACTAAATCAGTTTTATAAATTTTAAACTATTTCTCAGTTAGATAACGCCAATATCGCTTTGGAACATGCTGCAGATGCAGTTTGGTGTTTTTTCGTGATTTAATATTGGTGGATTTAAAATAGTTTTTCCACAATTTTTGATATTCCATTTCTGTTGAATCCCACTCTACCTCTAACAATGCAGGTTGATTTCGAATATTTTCCTTTACAATTTCTAAGGTAGAAACTTGATTTAAATCGTAATAAATCCCATAATTTCTCTTAAGGTCAAAAATCAACCATTTCTGATCGGCATAGCGATTTTTAAAATGATTACTTATCAACGGAAGAACATCAAAATCGGGCTCTATGGTCGCATAAAAAACTTGATTCTTTCCAAGCTCAAAACGCACAAACGCATTCATTC
>CAZKJO010000002.1:66952-73364 GCA_964553105.1 uncultured Weeksellaceae bacterium
ATTAATCCTTCAAAACTTCCATCATACAGCAAATAAACCATTCGATTTTTTTCTTAAAACAATGACAGTTGAGGGCTAAATTTATTACTGTATTTACTTTTCCCTGATTGAATAATAAGATTTCTAAGCGTTAAACTATCCCAATCATTGGCATTGAAATAATTTTTAGAAGTAATAAAATACTGCGCGCGATTCATCGCAATACCCAACTTCCTCAACTGCTCTTGACCTAATTTCCCAAACCTACGCGCAGAAACTATTTTATTAGCCGATTTTACGCCAATGCCAGGAATCCTAAGAATCATATGATAATCCGCCGTATTCACATCTATTGGGAATATATGACGATTGCGCAATGCCCAAGATAATTTTGGGTCGATTTCTAAATCTAAATGAGGATAGGTTTCATTTACTATTTCTGACGGATCAAACTGATAAAACCTAAAAAGCCAATCGGTTTGATACAATCGATTTTCCCTAACCATTGGCACAGGCGTCCCTAAATCTGGCAACTTATTGTCCTTTAAAACCGGCACATAGCCCGAATAATAAACTCTCTTGAGATTAAAATTTTTATATAAAAAAGTTGAAGTTTTAACGATATCTAAATCAGTTTCATTGGTCGCGCCAATAATCATTTGACTACTCTGCCCTGCTGGCGTAAATTGAGGTGTAGACTTAATGATTTTCTTCTCAGACTTATTTTCTATAATCGCATTACTGATGGTTTTCATCGGTTTAATGAAATCTTCATGTTTTTTATCCGGTGCCAACAAAGCCAAACCACTCTTGGTTGGAAGTTCAATATTTACACTTAACCTATCCGCCCAAAGCCCAGCCTCTTGCATTAACTCATCACTTGCTCCTGGAATAGTTTTCAAATGAATATAACCATTGAATTTATGCTCTGTTCTTAGCTTTTTAGCAATTCTCACCAATCTTTCCATGGTGAAATCAGCATTTTTGAAGATTCCTGAGGATAGAAATAAACCTTCGATATAATTTCTTCGATAGAAGTTAATGGTTAATTCAACCACCTCATCTACTGTAAACGCCGCACGTTTGATGTCGTTACTCTTTCTTGAAACACAGTATAAACAATCATAAATACAATGATTGGTCAATAAAATTTTCAACAAAGAGACGCAGCGACCATCCTCTGTATAGGTGTGACAAATACCCATACCACTACTATCGCCCAAACCTTTGTTAGTATTTTTACGATTACTTCCGCTCGAGGAACAAGAAACATCATACTTCGCAGCATCTGCTAAAATTCCCAATTTTTCTTGCAATCTCTCCCAATTCATATTCAAAGATTTAGACCACAAATATCATTACAACTTGGAATTTTGCCAAATATAAAATCATAAATTATGGATAAATTCCATTAAGTATTAAGCAAACTAGAGTTAACAAGATTCTATTTATTAATTCACTAATTTTGTACCTATGTCAAAAGCTTTTCAAAAGGCCGAAAAAACCATTATCCAAAGTGTTTTGGGCAATATTCTTATGGCAGGATTGAAGATTACTGGAGGAGTCTTAGGAAATTCTTTTGCACTAATCGCCGATGGAATTGAGTCTTTAACCGATGTGCTTTCATCTTTTCTAGTATGGCTTGGAATCAGATACGCCAATCGACCGGCGGATGAAGATCATCCTTATGGACATGGAAAAGCTGAGCCGTTAATCACTTTTGTGGTCGTTTTATTTTTGGTATTTGCAGCCGTTGGAATCGCTTATCAAGCTATTGTGAACATTCAGTCACCGAGAACAGCCCCAGAAGCTTTTACCCTATGGATTTTAGCTGGAATCATTATCGTTAAAGAAATTATGTACCGTATTGTTTCGAAAACAGGAAAGGAAACAAGAAGTACAGCCATCTCTGCAGATGCATGGCATCATAGGTCTGACGCAATTACTTCGCTGATGGCATTCGTGGGTGTTTCGATTGCTCTAATCATGGGCGAAGGTTGGGAATCAGCAGACGATTGGGCGGCATTATTCGCCAGTGGAATTATTGTTTTCAATGCTTATTTAATATTTCGTCCGGCCTTAGGCGAAATTATGGACGAACATATTTATGATGATTTTATTGAAGTTATTAAAGCAACTGCAGAAGAAGTTGGTGGAGTTATCTCTACCGAGAAATGCTACGTTCGTAAACATGGAATGCAATACAATGTTGACTTACATTTAATTGTTTCGGGTAAAATAACTGTGCAAGAAGGCCATACAATAGCGCATTTAACAAAAAATGCTGTGTTGGAAAAATTTCCCGAAATCCTAGATGTTTTAATTCATGTAGAGCCAGATATCTGCGAAATTGATATTTGATGGATTTTATTTTTGGCACGAAAGTAGAAATAGTTTAGGCATGAAGAAATTAATTCTAAGTTTATCAATCCTCACGTCTGGCGTTTTATCTGCGCAGAACTCTAGCATAAATGTTGAGATAAACAATATTAAAAACTCCAAAGGGCATATCGCTTTGGCACTTTATGACAGTGAGAAAAATTTCACTAAGAAGGAACTAAAATCCACCAAAGTGAATGCTAAAAAAGGGAAAATCTCTGTTAGATTTGATAATTTACCTGAAGGAAATTATGCCATTGCCATTTTACATGATGAAAATAGCAACGAAAAAATGGATTTTAATATGCTTGGAATTCCCAAAGAGGATTATGGTTTTTCTAATAACGCCAAAGGAATCTTTGCTCCACCTAAATTTAAGGATGCGTCGTTTAAACTATCATCAAATGAGGCCAAAAAGGTTAAGATTAGTCTTTAATTATTTTTAAAATTAAGATTTACTTTTCACCTTAAAAGTCCATAAAAACCAAAATTCAGAAACCATATCTCCGGCTTCGTCATATCCTCTTGAAGTTAATTTTAGGGTTTGACCTTCTTTGGTATCTATGGCTTTTTGAATTACATCTTTAATTTTATCACCTTCGTCACACACAAAAGTGATTCGACCTACTGCTTTTTTAGTAAACTTTCCGTTTTGCTCTAGAACAAGCATAGAAATCTTTTCTCCTGATTTCTGAACTTGATCCATGCACATGAATCCAGTTGTAAACTCAGCGGCCATTCCTTGGACCGCCCAAAACATACTTCTGAAGGGATTTTGAGAAAATTTAGATAATTTGACATTTATCTCACATTTCTCAATAGAAAATGATTTTAATCTTAAGCCTGCAATCCAAGCGATTGGAATTTTAAAAAAAAGTATTTTCCTAAACTGCTGTGCATTCATAGTAAATTTTTCCCAAATATAACTTAAATCATAGTTTAAATCTCATTTAACTAAGGCTTATTATTATATTTGCATATCAAAATAGTTTTATTCGAATGATTTATATTTTAATCTTTTTTGCGGCACATTGGTATTTATCTTTGTTTACGCAAACCTTTTTCCACCACAGATATGCTGCACACGGAATGTTCACCATGTCTAGGTTTTGGGAAAAATTCTTTCACGTTTTTTCATTCTTCGCACAAGGCTCAAGTTACTTAAGTCCTTATGCGTATGGAGTTATGCATAGATTGCATCATGCATATGCTGACACAGAAAAAGATCCTCACTCACCAAAATACGATAAGAATTTATTCACTATGATGTGGAGAACAAGAGGTATTTATAAAGCTATTGACACAGGACAAGCTAAGATTGAAGATAAATTCACTAAAAATGTACCTGCTTGGAGAGAATTCGACAGGTTTGCAGAGCACAACTTAGTGAGATTCCTTTGGGTGGTATTCTATGTAGTTCTTTATTATTTCTTTGCAGATCGTTGGTGGTTATACTTATTAATCCCTATTCATGCGGTAATGGGTCCATTCCACGGCGTTATTATTAACTGGTTTGCTCATAAATATGGGTATAGAAACTTTAATGTAAAAGATACTTCTATGAATCTAATGCCAGTCGACATTTTTATGCTAGGAGAAGGATTCCACAACAATCACCATAAATATGGTGGTAGACCCAATTTTGGTAATAAATGGTGGGAATTTGATCCAGTTTATCCTTTCATATGGATGTTTGATAAATTGAACATTATTCAACTTAAACATAAGGATCCGGAGGACTATATGGGTTAAGATGCTTGTAAGAAGCATATAGACCATCTAATATCTCTGCACCTTTTGGCGTAACCAATCCATACATAATAATTTTTAAAGATATAATTCTAAGTTTTTCAAAGCTATAAGCATTTTCTTTGGGCATAACCATGGTTCGGTTTCCATTGTATACCATACTAAAAAATCGTCCCACATATTCAGGGTTATGCTCAGGTTTGTAATATCCCTCTCTTAGGCCACGTTCATAATTTCTTTGTAGAAGGCGCTGAATCAATCCTAACAAAGCCTCCTTGTAGCGTACAAGGATTTGCGGATAATATTTCTCTAGCTCCTCTAGATTCTTTTTATCTTGCTCTGTTCCAATATAAGCATAGAAACCATTCATAAAACTTATGACTGATTCTATGGCATTCGAGCTATTCTCTTCGGAAATTTGAGCTAGCTCCTCCACATTGTTGAGATTATTCTGTAAAACTCTCCATATAATATCTTTCTTATTATCAAAGTAGATATAGAGCGTTTTTTTTGAAATATTCAATTTCGCTGCTATATCATCGACCCTCAGGTTCCAGTAACCTGTTTCTAGAAATAATGGAGTTATCCGTTTTATGAGTTCTTCTGACTTATCCATTTTATTTAATTCTTGGGCTATATTCTTTATAATTAGTATCATTAGCAGTATTCTAATGATTCACAACAACTTAACCGCCTACAAGGTAAAACAATTCTCGTTAAAATCAGAAAAGTTTTTTAGTTTTTAGTTTTTAAGCCTGCTAATATAATAATTTGAATCCACCTCTATTTTCGTTAACTTTGCGCCCTTAAATTACAAGAAAAATATTATGTCAGAAGATGTATTAAAGAAAGTGATTTCACACGCTAAAGAATATGGCTTTGTTTTCCAATCGAGTGAAATTTATGATGGTTTAGCTGCTACTTATGATTACGGTCAAAATGGCGTTGAGTTAAAAAATAACATAAAGCAATATTGGTGGAAATCAATGGTGCAATTACACGACAACATCGTCGGCGTAGATGCAGCTATCTTTATGCATCCAACTACATGGAAAGCTTCGGGACACGTTGATGCGTTTAACGACCCATTAATTGATAACAAGGATAGCAAAAAGCGCTATAGAGCTGATGTTTTAGTTGAAGATTACTGTGCTAAGATTGAAAGTAAAATCGAAAAAGAAGTAGCTAAAGCTGAAAAAAGATTTGGCGCAGATTTCGATAAAGAAATGTATTTGAAAACCAATCCACGTGTTGTAAAATATCAAGAGGAAATCAATACAGTACTATCACGTTTAGGGAAATCATTAACTGATGGTAATTTAGCCGACGTAAAAGCTTTAATTGAAGAGTTAGGCATTGCAGATCCAGTATCAGGCTCTAAAAACTGGACAGAAGTAAGACAATTTAACTTAATGTTCGGTACCAAGTTGGGCGCTTCTGCAGACAACGCAACAGATTTATATTTAAGACCAGAAACAGCGCAAGGTATTTTCGTTAACTATCTAAATGTTCAGAGAAGTGGTAGAATGAAGATTCCTTTTGGAATTGCACAAATTGGTAAGGCGTTTAGAAATGAAATCATCGCAAGACAATTCATCTTTAGAATGCGCGAATTCGAACAAATGGAAATGCAGTTTTTCGTAGCGCCTAATACAGAAATGGAAGCTTACGAGAAATGGAAGCAAATGAGAATGAAGTGGCATTTAAGCTTAGGTTTGGGTGAAGAAAACTACCGCTTCCATGATCATGAAAAATTAGCACACTACGCTAATGCTGCAACAGATATTGAGTTTAACTTCCCATTTGGATTTAAAGAGTTAGAAGGAATTCATTCTAGAACTGATTTTGATTTAAAACAACATCAAGAGTTTTCTAATAAGAAGTTACAATATTTTGATCCAGAATTAAAAGAAAGCTATGTGCCTTATGTAGTTGAAACTTCGATTGGATTGGATAGATTGTTTTTAGCCATTATTTCAAACTCATTAAAAGAAGAGAAATTAGAAGATGGTAGCGAGAGAGTAGTCATGAAGTTACCTCCTGCTCTAGCCCCTGTGAAAGCGGCTATTTTGCCTTTAATGAAAAAAGATGGAATGCCAGAAGTTGGGGAGAGAATTGTTAATGAATTAAAATTTGATTACAACGTTGAATATGACGATAAAGATTCCATCGGAAAACGCTATCGCCGCCATGATGCTATTGGTACTCCTTTCTGTATTACGATTGATCATGATACTTTAAATGATGATACCGTAACTATCCGCGAAAGAGATAGCATGGAACAACGCCGTGTGAAGATTTCTGA
>CAZKJO010000003.1:0-1167 GCA_964553105.1 uncultured Weeksellaceae bacterium
ATTGAGCAATACAAACCTTGGAACACAAACGGATTAAGTGGCGTATTCGGATTCTTAAAGAAACTATGGAAATTATTTTTCGATGCCAATGGTTTTAATGTTGTAGATGAAGAACCAACCAAAGAGGAATTAAAAGTTTTACACTCCTTAATCAAAAAAGTGACAGAGGATATAGAAGGATTTTCTTTTAATACGAGTATCTCGGCATTCATGATAGCTGTGAATGATTTGCAAAAATTGAAGTGTAATAAAAAAGAAATCTTAGAACCTATGTGTATTCTATTGTCACCATTTGCACCTCATATTGCAGAGGAATTATGGTCGAGATTAGGAAACAGGAATAGTATTTCAATGGCAAAATTCCCTGAATTTGAAGAGAAATATTTAGTTGAATCTGAAAAGGAATATCCTGTGTCATTTAATGGAAAAATGCGTTTTACTTTAAATCTTTCATTAGATTTATCTGTTAAGGAAATTGAAGAAATTGTTCTGTCAGACGAAAGAACAATTAAGCAATTGGATGGGCGCGATCCCAAGAAAATTATCATTGTTCCTGGTAAGATTATCAATATTGTTGGATAAAAGATTTAAATTTACAAGGCGAATAGCCCCAAATAATTATGAAACAACAAGAAAATCAAAATAAATGAAATCACCGAAATCAATTTTAGGCATGTTAATAGTCATTATCATTGCTGTTGTTGTGATGATGTTTGGATTCCCAACCTATAATGTTTGGCAGCAGGAAATGGCTGGAAAAGCAGAAATGGCAAAAGCAGAGCAGAATCGACGTATTTTGGTTGAAGAAGCCAAAGCCAGACTTGAGGCAGAGAAACTTAACGCACAAGCCGAAATCGAGCGTGCAAAAGGAATGGCCGAAGCTATGCGTATTGAAAATGGAACTTTGAATCCGGTTTATAATCAATATTTGTTTATTAGAACCTTAGAAAAACTGGCAGATAAAGGCAATCTTCCTCAAATTATTTATATGCCTTCGGAAGGGCTTCTACCTGTAATGGATGTGTCTAAGCAGAATGAATTTATTGACAAATAGTTTTACCCAAGGTTCATAACATTTATTTTGTCTGAATGTATCATCAACAGAAATCATTAAAATGAGAATAGCCGTATTAATTTCAGGTTCAGGTTCAAATTTACAGGCCATTA
>CAZKJO010000003.1:1267-31745 GCA_964553105.1 uncultured Weeksellaceae bacterium
GGCACACTTCTCGTGTATCAAGATGATGTAATTCAAGTATTGAATAAGGAGGTTTATCATATTGAACCACAAATAGACGCCGTTGACGTTACATCTTTGATTTCTCATGTGGAGAACGAAACTAACAAAAGTGTTTTAAGCATCAGAAAAGATATTGATAAATCAAAAGCTTGGCAGTTTGCCGTGAGAAAATCAGACGAGAAAGGTAGACCGGAGACCGTATTTGTTAATCCCTACACTTCACAGATTCTTGGAAATGCAAAAACCTTAGTCGGTAAGGATTTTTTTATGTTTAATTTTAAACTTCATCGGTGGTTTCTGATGGACACAGCCGTGGGTCGTCCGATTGTTGGATTTTTTACGATAGCTTTTGTTATTGCGCTTCTTACTGGTCTAGTGATTTGGTTTCCCAAAAAATTAAAAAATTATAAAAAAGGGTTTAAAGTTAAATGGCGTTCTAATTGGAAAAGAATCAACCATGATTTTCATAGTGCATTTGGTTTATATGCATCTCTATTTTTATTGATCATGGGACTTACAGGCTTATTCTGGTCATTTGAATGGTACAAGGATGGTGTGAGCAAAATGATAGGAACACAAGTTTTCGATCGTTCAAAAACTGAGATTCCTATCGAAGATGGTCCTAATCCATCCATATCATTGAATTCTTTGATTTCAACGATAGAAACAGATTTATCCCAATATGACAAACTTGCGATTGGAATACCTAAAGATCCTTCTAAGGCGATGGAAGTAAGTGCTTACAATACAGGTTTCGCAAGCCTTAGTTTACCCGATAAATTTTATTATAATCAACATACGGCAGAACAAGTAGAAGTTCAAATGTTCTCTTCTCTTCCTTTCAATCAGAAAGTGGCTAAATCAATACATGATTTGCACATGGGATATCTATTCGGTCCACTTAATAAAATTATATTCTTCATTACTTCGATCATTGCTTCCTTACTTCCTATTACAGGTTTCTTAATTTGGGCCAACCGCAAAAAATGGTGGAAAAAGAAGAAAAATTGCAAGAATCTTAGTTTATGATTTAAATCATAAAGATTTTAGTGCTTGTAAGTCAATGTTATATATTCTTAAATTAGAAATAGTCTAAATAAACTTAGCGATCCATTTTTTAATTTATTTCAGAAACATATATTTGTCCTTTATTTAGAATAAATTAAAATAATGAAGCAGATATTATTAGTAGGAGTTTTAATTTTAGCATTAACTCCAGCTTTTGCCCAACAAGGAACAGTTACGGGTACAGTAACAAATTTAGAAGATGATGGTCCAAGTTTGTATAATATATGGACGGAGCCTATATCCCAAACTTTTACTACAGAAACGGATGGAAAATATATTTTAGAGCTGAGTCCTGGTGAATATGATTTATTTGTTGGAAACAATGGGCTTACATTACAATCAGTACACATAGAAGTGGAGGCGGATGAGAAGATTACCCATAACTTTGTTATAGAAGATATTATTCAATTATCGAATGTTCAACTTTTTGGTAGCGTAAACAAACAACCAGAGAAATTAGATCAGATTACACGTTTACCACTTAAGCCAACTGAAAACATTCAGACTATTACAACTATTTCAGAGAAAGTAATCGAGCGACAAGGGATTCTAACAATTTCGGATGCTACTAGAAATGCTCCAGGTTTATACACTTATGCTACTTATGGTAATACCAGAGAAAGTTTAGGCTCAAGAGGATTTAGAGGAATTCCAATCTTAAAAAATGGAGTTCGTGTGCATTCTGATTTTAGAGGAAGTGGATTTTTAATGGATATGCAAGGTATTGAATCTGTTCAAGTTTTAAAAGGTGCAGCCACCATTACACAAGGTTTCGGAAATGACTTAGGTTCTCCAGGAGGAGTTGTTAATTTAGTAACTAAAACGCCTAAATTTGAGAACTTTGGTTATGCTTCATTTAGAGCAGGAAGCTGGAATCAATATCGTCCAACCTTAGATATAAACCATGTATTGGATAAAAACCAAACCATCGCAGTTCGTATCAATGGTGCTTATGAATATGGAGAAGGATGGCGCGATGGCAACAAGATGAACCGAACATATATAAATCCGTCTGTAAAATGGCAGCCTTCTGATAAGTTTTCATTAACGGCAGAAATGGATTATTTAGATGACAATCGTACGCCAGATCCGGGAACAGTTAATTTTTCTCCTGATAATTCTACCAATGAAATATATGATTTGCCAAAAGAAAAATTTTTAGGATTCGAGTCAGATTACAATGATTTTAAAAATCTATCTTATGCTCTGACTGCCAAGTATGATTTTAGTGATAATTTATATTTACGTGCTGGTTATTACGCTTCACAATTAGATACAGATGGTGAAATGACTTCATTAAGTCAAATTCAAAATGAAGATGGTATAATAGAACAGCCAAATATTTTGAAACGAGGAATCGCAAAATCAAACGTTCGTGAAGATGATAACCGAGTTTTACAAATTGATTTGGTAGCTAAAGAATTGAAAACGGGTGATTTCACTCATTTGGTGCAAGTGGGTACAGATATTAGACAAAGCAAGGTTCATGGAAATAGTTTTAAATCTGTAAGTATTGACCAAATCGACATATTTGATGAAATATCAAATACCTTGAATTCGCCAGTGGATTTCACAATGACTGGATTCAACGACGACAAATCAAATGAATTTGGTGCATTAGGTCAGTATGTTGTTGAATATAAAGATTTGGTTAGATTTTTTGGAGCGATTAGATATTCTAATTTCAATAATGAATCTGATAATGCAGTTTGGAACAATGACGACCAAGCGTATAACATAACAAGATCAGAAAGCTCTGGAAACACCTGGAATCCATTGGTAGGCGTTATGGTTTATCCTATTAAGCCGTTAGCTTTATTTGCATCTTATACAACAAATTCAAATCCCAGAAGTGCTACTAAATTAGACGTAAATGGAAATGAATTGGGAATGGAAACATCTAATCAATTCGAGTTTGGAGTAAAATCTGAACTATTTCAACGTCGTTTGCGCTTGAATGCTACTTTTTATCGTGTTGAAAATAATAACATGATCATGCAAGATATCACAACCAATGAAGATGGTGTTTTGGAGTACTTACCATATTATTTTAAAGGAGGAAATGACGTTCGTCAAGGAGTAGAGGTAGAAGCAATTGGTAGAATTTTAAAGAATTGGGAAGTAATGGCTGGTTTTTCCTACTTAGATGCTGAGTATAATAACAGTACTCGATTTGTAGACGGAAGCAAGCCAAATAATACACCAGATTATGTTGCTAACTTTTGGACCAACTACATTTTTGAACAAGGAGCTTTAAATGGTTTATCATTAGGAGCTGGTGTGTATTATCTAGGAGCTAGACCTTATAATGATTATGTATTTACAGCGTTTCATGGAATTACACCAGGTTTAAAACCTTGGGACAATGACGCCTATACCACTGTAAATGCTCAAGTTGCTTATCATAAAAACAATTATGGAATTCAATTCTTGGTTAATAATATCTTCGATGAAATAGGTTACAATGCTTATAGAAATAGATATATTAATCGAATTGACCCAAGAAACTTTGCAGTAAAATTAATGTATAAATTCTAAGAACATACTCCTCATGTTTTTATTAAAAGCGTCTAATTATTTTGAATTAGGCGCTTTTTTATTCTTAAAATTTAATATTTTTAAACAAATTTAATTATTATGAGGATTATTTATATTATCTCACTTATCTTCATTTTGGGATGCAGTTCCAATAAATACAAAGCGGATTATTATGTTTATGGTACAGAAAAAGAGAATATTAGCTTAAATAAGTTTCAGGAAAAATTGAATTCTAGCGAAATTCTACTTGTGAATACACAAAAAACTGATTCAGGGACTATTAAGCAACTTTTGCCAATCAGATATGAATCAAAAATTTCTGCTCAGCAGGTAAAAACAGTATATGCTAGTTTAAGTAAAATGCAGGGGACTATGGTATCACCAGATCAACATTTAGTGTTAAACTATTTATCAACCTTGAACACAAAACCACTACCTAGTCGGCGAAATGCTATCTATTTTCAAAACGATAATTGGCGTTTACTAAGCGAACCATTTATAACAAGTATTCAAAAAGCGCCAAGCATCTCTCAATTTAGTGTGTATGCTCCTAAGTTCAATCCAAACTTTACTACGGCAAACGCACAAATTAATTGGCTAGAAGATAAGGATGATAATCTAAGAAATATATTTTCTATTATTGATATACCCTATGGTTGCTTCCTTTTGGTAAAACCCTCGGGAGAATATTATATAAATTATGCAGAGTATACTGAATCTACAATACGAGACAAAATGATAGAGTTCTTTGGATCTTAAATTTCAAATATTGGAAGGTAGGTCAAGTATTCTTTTCTAGGGATTAACCTAGCGCCTAAGGAAGCTAAGTGCTTGGTATATATTTGGCAGTCGATTAAATCCAATTCATTTTTAAATTCTTGAATGAATGATATAAATCCAGCTTTAGATGCATTGCTTTCTTTAGCAAACATGCTTTCTCCACAAAAAACACGATCGACTAAAACACCATATAGTCCGCCAACTAAATCACCTTCTTGGTTCCAAACCTCTACAGACTGAACCCATCCTAGATTAAATAGATGTGTGTAATAAGCTATTATTTCATCTGAAATCCATGTTCCGTCTTGTCCTGCACGTGGAATATCCCTACAATTTTCGATGACTGCTTTAAAATCCTGGTTATAAGTAATCTTAAATAACTCGTCACGAAATATTTTGCGCATTGACTTGCTAATTTTTAGCTCCTCCGGAAACAAAACCATTCTTGGGTCGGGTGTCCACCATAGAACAGGCTCGTCTGCGTTATACCATGGAAAAATCCCCTTGTGGTAAGCCTCAAGTAAGCGCACAATAGATAAATTCATGCTAACAGCTAATATACCTTCTTTATTAGCTTGGTCAACCGGTGGAAATGCTTGATGATCCTGTAGAAATATCATATGAGTACAAAGTTAAAGTGAATATTTAAATCTGCTAATTAACAATGGATTTAATGATGCTAATAAATTTGAGCCCAAAAGATTTAAACAAAAAAAACTGCCTTGTAGAACAAGGCAGTTATAGTATTTAAAATAAATTACTTATTTCAATATGATCGACATGTCAACACGTCTAGCCATAGCTTCAGAAGAGGTTTTATCTTCTCCTCTGAAAGATGAAACAATTCTCGCAGGAGAAATGCCATTGCTTAATAAGGCACGCTCAACACTTTCTGCTCTACGCATAGAAAGTTGTTTGTTGTAATCAGCATTACCTCTCGTACTTGCCCATCCTTCTAATACAACCGATAATTCTGGGTATTGCTTAAGGACTTCGGTTACATCTTGAATATAAGCAAAATCATTAGGACTCAATTCCTCAGAATTATTAGCGAAAAACACTTGTTTTTTGAAGTTTTTAAACTTCGCCAAAAGTTCCTCTAATAGAGATCTTCTCTCTACAGGAGTCTCTGCATTTTCTAATCTTTGCTCTAAGGATTGAAACTGGCTTTTCAAATCCGCCAACTCTTGACTTGGAGTCTGTTGTTGATGCACTGGCTTATCTTGTGGAACTAAATTAGATTGAACTTGAGCTGATTTCAATGAATCCAATCTTCTTTCCAATTCCCAAATAGCCTTAGCTGTTTCTAAATCTTGCGTATTAGCTGTATTTACAGGTACATATTGCGTCTGACCTTGTGTTGGAACATATCCAGTAGTGTTTGAGCCACCCGGGACTACGATGGTAGAGTTGCTACCCTGTCTTCCCGCAATGAACCCATCATTACTGCGTCCAGTTACTAAATCTAATCTTGCATTTAATCGATCTATCTCTCGCAGGATTTCGTAATTAGAGATTTCTCTCGTTGCACCACGTCCATCTGTTTGATTGTTGTATTGATATCTAAGTTCGGCCAATTCTCTTTTGTTCTTGGCTTCATTTCTAGCTTTCAATTGCGCACGTCTAGCGTCTGCAATTTTATTTAAAAATGATTCTAACTCAGATTGGGTCATAACAATCTCACTTTTCTCTTGTGCCAAAGCAGTCGAAGAGAATAGCATAACAAAAGTTAAACCGATGAGTTTTAATTTGTTCATGTTTTAAATTTTTGGATTAAAATCCGAATTTATACCCAACAGAAAATTGGTGGATATCGATGAAGTTTCTAGCTGTATAATCTGCGTAGATATTTCCTCCTAATACATTAAAAGATGTACCAATGATTAAGTTAGTTCCGAATTTATCGAAATTCTCAATGTTGTTGTATCCTAAACCTAAACCGATATAAGGAGCAACAACTACATTGTTAGAAATATCATCAAATGATAATAAAGCATTAGCGTTTACACCAAAACCAGTGCTGCTTCCTGGAGCAACATATAAGTCTGGCATAAATTTAATTGGAGAGTTTGTGATAGAATAGTGACCTCTAATACCAATTAAACCAGCAGCATCATCCTCACCAAAAGCATAACCTCCAAATAAAGACATACCCTCATTCACGAAAAATCCAGTTGCAACACCTTCATTTTTCTTCTTAACATTTCCTTTCTCGTCAGTTGTTGTAACAACATTGTTGGGAGCAACTGTAGGAGCTAATGGAGTAGCAACTTGTGGTTGTGTTCCACCACCTTGTGTAACTACAACAGTTTTATCTTGACCTTGATTTTGGTACAAACGATTGATGTTGTTTGTATTATTATCAATTTTAGCGTTTAACTGATCTAATTTATTAATAATTCTATCTGTAGCAATTTCTGATTGTGCTGGTGAAATATTACCACTTCTAGCACCTGTATTAACTTCTAATAAAAGTCTCTCTAATCTATCAATTCTGTCTTCTGTTGTTTGAGGTTTGTTAGATTCTTCATCAACACCTTGAATTACTTTCTCAACTAAATTTTCTAGTTCAGCCGGCGTAAGTTTTACTCTAGACTCGCTAGGTTCCATAGTTTTTTCTTCTACTTCAGCTTTTTTGTTTTCTTTAGCTGTTTCTTCAGCAACAATTTTCTCTTTCTTATCTTCGATAGATTTTTTCTCTTCGATGATTTCTACAGCTTTTGCCGTATCGTTAGCATCATAAGCTCTTTGCAGTTCTTTCTCTAATTGCTTAATTCTATCCTCGTAAACGTCTGTTCTTTCCTTAACTCTTGCATCAATTCTGTTTGATAAAACATCATCTGTGTCTGCAGTTTTTCCAAGCTGGAATCTAATTCCCGCATTGTACATATTGTGTTGAGTCAGTTCATTAGGACTAATGGTGTTTTGTAAATCATCATCATCTCTTTGAGAAGTATACATTAATGAAGCAGAACCAAATAATTCTAAGTTTTTAGAAACAGGAATAGTAACACCTGCACCACCCTTAGCAAAATATCCAGATGCTTGAACAGGTAATAAGGCATTATCACCCTGGTATCCATCGTATACGTTCAAGTAACCACCACCTAATTCAATGTAAGGTACGATACCTCTAGAAACATTTAATTTGGCGATAATATCACCACCATAGATAGCTAAATCATCCCATTTTGTAGAAATTTCTTCGTCTTTCGTAGCTTGATAGTAGAAACCTCTTAATCCAATAAATTGATTTAAATCAAATCCTACTTTACCACCCATTAAATAGGTATTTCTCAAGTTCGAACCATCATTAAAGTTAATGTATGATCCACCTGGTTCAAGAATTAATTTCATTCCGCCTAAACCACCAGAGAATTTTCTGTAATAAGCTCTATCTAAATCACTCATAGAACCTGGCTCACGACCTCCTAAATAAAACTGCAATCCAGCCAATACAGACCAGTTATACATTCTATCATCACGATCATCACCTAATAAATCCTCGATATCTGATTGGTTACCCTCTTGGAATAACACATCAGCAGGATCCATGTTAAATACAGTATTCTTTGCTTCTAAATTCAAGAAGATTCTTTCAGATAACTTTAATTGAGTACCTAAACCTAAGTTAGCATAGATTTGCTCAGATTTTCTTTCCACCTCTGGAAGACCTTCTTCCGCAACATTTACTTTTAATTTTTGTACCCCTGCTCCTAAAGTTAAATAAGGAACAAATGTACCCCTTGTTGGGATATTTGCTTTAAATTCTCCACCGATCCTTTCAACATCTACATCTCTGCTATTGAAGTTATCGACAAAGCTATCACTTGCCCAATCTAAGCCTTCCGCTGTGTTCTTTAAATCAACTGATTTTTCGTACAAAGCACGAAGTTCAATTGCTTCACCGAAGCCAAAACCTACACGTCCACCTATCATTATACCGTCTTCAATTGCAGTATTGTCATCAAACCAATTGTAGCTTGCTGTTGGTTGCAACGTAACGCTTATATCGTCCATCTGAGCATTCATTTGAACACCGATAAACGCTAATGCGCTAAGAATTACTGTTTTTTTCATATTATTTTTTGTTTAAGTTCTTAATAATTCGCAATAAATGTACCACTAAGGTACATTTGTTAAACTACTTTCTGATAATTTTAAGGTATTTATAGATAAATTTTTAATAAAAGCAATTAAAAATGAATCTTAAAATGGTAAATCATCAATTTCTCCGTCTTTGCTTAAATCACCTACATTGGAGTTAAAATCTGATGGAGGTGTTGTGTTTTCCGCTCCTATATTTTCAGCGGCCAATTTTTCGACTCTCCAGCCAACAATTGAGTTAAAATATTTCACAACTCCATCTGGACTTGTCCATTCTCTACCTCTTAAATTGATTGAAACTTTAACGTCATCTCCCACATTTATTTGGTCTGCAAGGTCAGTTTTGTCTTGTAAAAATTCAATTGAAAGAGGTTGTGGGTATTGTTCTTGCGTAGTTACAATCACTTCTCTTTTTTTGAACCCACTACTAAATGTTTGAGTGTCAAATATTTTTGTTACTTTTCCTGATATTTCCATGTTCAATAATTTTAGGCAAAGTTAAAGCTTAAGAATAGTCTTTAAAAATTTTTTGTAATAATGATTTATACATTATATTTGCAATCTTAATTTTTAGCAAATGCTAAAAGCGGGCGTGGTGGAATTGGTAGACACGCTAGACTTAGGATCTAGTGCCGCGAGGTGTGAGAGTTCGAGTCTCTCCGCCCGCACAAGGAGCCGAAGAGAAATCTTCGGCTTTTTTTATTATAGTAATTGAAGATCTTTGCTATAACTAATTTTACCTTTCAATTTTCTTATCTTTAACCCATAAATAATACCGAGCATGACGATCTCTATTAAGGATTTAAATAAAAAGTACGGCGAACAATGGGCATTAAAAAATGTTTCGCTTAATGTTGATAAAGGTGAAGTAATTGGTCTTTTAGGTCCGAATGGAGCAGGTAAATCCACACTTATGAAGTGTATTGTCGGAGCTTTAAAACCAACTTCTGGAGAAATTTTAGTAAATGATTTAGCCGTTAAGGATCATGCCTTTGAGACGAAACAATTTATTGGCTATTTACCAGAAAATAATCCTTTATATATGGATATGTATGTCAAGGAGTATTTAAACTTTGTCGCCGATATAAGAAAACAAACCACGCAAAGTATAGATCAGGTAATTGAAAAAGTGGGTTTAACACCAGAGAAGAATAAAAAGATTAAACAACTTTCTAAAGGATATAAGCAACGAGTTGGATTGGCTCAAGCAATTATTCACCAGCCTGATATCTTAATATTAGATGAACCTACCAATGGATTAGATCCGAATCAGATTATAGAAATCAGAAATTTAATAAAGGAGGTTGGTGAAAATAAAACAGTCATCATCAGTACGCATATTATGCAAGAAGTTGCAGCTTTATGTTCTAGAGTGGTCTTATTAAACAAAGGTGAAAAACTTGCTGACAAAGGCATCCTTGAGTTCCAAGGTAAATACGAAACTTTGGAAGCTGCTTTCCATGATTTAACAACCCAAACCTCAACATAAATGGCAAACTACGGGAAACCATGGCCATTAGGTGCGAGTTTAGTAGAAGGAGGTGTTAATTTTTCAGTATTCTCGCCACATGCGAGTAAAATTGAACTTTTATTATTTAAAAATCTTAATGATTTAACCCCTGAGATTTTAACCTTAAACCCTAAGGTCAATAAAACATATTATTATTGGCATATTTATGTTCCTGGTTTAGAGAAGAATCAATTGTATGCCTATCGCGCCTATGGTCCTTATAAACCAGAAAAAGGGTTTTTATTTGATAGCACAAAAGTCTTGGTAGACCCCTATGCTAAGGCCATTGTTGGAGAGTACGATAGGAGTTTAGCGCATAAAAGAGGAGAAGATAACTTGCATTCTTGTTTAAAAAGTGCAGTAATTTCTGATGAGTTTAATTGGGAAGATGAAAATATGCCACAACATGATTTGGCAAAGTCGGTAGTGTATGAAATGCATGTAGCTGGCTTTACAAAAAATCCAAATTCTGGTGTGCCAGAGAAAATACGAGGTACATATGCTGGGTTGTTAGAAAAGATTCCTTATTTAAAAAAACTGGGAGTAACTGCTGTGGAGCTTTTACCGGTTTATGCGTATGATCCACAAGATGCGCCAAACGGTTTAACCAATTATTGGGGCTATTCTCCCATAAATTTCTTTGCGATTCATTCAGGTTATTCTTCTAAATCAACTCCACAAGAAATTGTAGATGAGTTTAAGTATATGGTGAAAGCACTGCATCGAGCTAATATAGAGGTTATACTAGATGTAGTATATAATCATACCACAGAAAACAATGCACATACAGACGGTCCGACACTATGTATGCGAGGTTTTGCGAATGATTCCTATTATATGTTAGACGATAGAGGAGAGTTTAGGAACTATACAGGTACAGGAAATGTAGTTAATGCAAATCACTCTGTAGTAAGGAGAATGATTAGAGACTCATTGCGATACTGGGTTCAACAAATGCATGTAGATGGATTTAGATTTGATTTAGCATCTATTTTGTCTAGAAACGAAAATGGAGAACCTTTGTTGAATCCGCCTATTTTATGGTCTATTGATTCAGATCCTACTTTAGCCAATACAAAAATTATTGCCGAACCTTGGGATGCGGCAGGTTTAAATCAAGTTCGTGATTTTGCTGGCGATCGTTGGATTATATGGAACGATACTTTTCGAGATACTATTAGAAAATTCGTAAAAGGTGATAAAGGAGAAGTCGCGAATCTGGCCAAGCGAATGTTGGGCAGTCCGAATGATATCAAATCAAGGCATACCGAGTTTGAGCCCAATAGGAGTTTGCACTTTGTGACTTGTCATGATGGATTTACGATGTTGGACTTAGTTTCTTATAATGAAAAGCATAATTGGGCAAATGGTGAGCAAAATAGAGATGGCTCATCTAATAATCATAGTTGGAACTGTGGCGTAGAGGGAGAAACTAATGATGTAGAAATTCAGAAGTTAAGGGAAAAACAAATCAGAAATATGTTTTCTCTTTTGATGCTCTCCCACGGAACTCCAATGCTTTTGATGGGCGATGAGTTGATGCGGTCCCAACAAGGAAATAACAATGTATATTGTCAAGATAATCCTTTGTCTTGGATGGATTGGGAATTATTGGATAAGAATTATGAAATGTTTGATTTTGTGAATCATCTCATTAAATACACCTTAAAGCATAGGACCTTTTCTCACCCAACCTATTTTGAAGGAGTTCCTCATGAAGAAATCCCTTACACTAAATTCCATGGAATTAAGCAAAATGAGCCAGATTGGAGTTATCATTCTAGGAGTTTGGCTTATGAGATTATTGCTCCAATGTATAATGAGCACTTCTATATCATAATGAATATGTACCATGAAGATTTAGAATTTCAATTACCTGTAGGGGATTGGGAGTATGTGTTTGATACAGAAAATGGTTTTAATAAGTTTATGCTCAAGGATTCAATTAATTGCCCAGCTAGAACAGTCATTTGTCTAAGTTCAAAAATATAGAGGGTGGCTATATAAGATTATACATGGTAAAATCAGAGTTGGGTTTTGTATATTGAATTTTAATAATTAATCCCTAAGGTTTTATTAAAAAGAAAAAGCGAGTATACCTTTAATATATACCCGCTTCTATAATTTCATAATTCACTTGATTATTTCTTTTTCGCCCAAGTATCGCGTAAGGGAACTGTTCTATTGAATATCATGTTCTCCGACGTGCTGTCTTTGTCAACGGCGAAGTATCCGATTCTTTGGAATTGGAATTTATCTTCTGGTTTTGCATCTTCTAATGATGGTTCGCCATAACCTTTAACAACTTCTAAAGAGTTAGGATTAATTAAATCCATAAAATCAGTCTCTTTGTCACCATCAGGACTTTCTACAGTAAATAATCTATCATATAAATTAACTGTAATGGGAATATTTTGTTCAGCAGAAATCCAATGTAGCGTACCTTTTACTTTTCTCTTGCTAGCTTCGGTGTTGCTTCCACTTTTAGTATCTGGATCATAAGTAGCATAAATCGTAGTGATTTTACCATTCTCGTCTTTGTCAACGCGTGTTGCTTTTACAAAATAAGCACCCTTTAATCTCACTTCTTGGTCAAGTGAAAGTCTAAAGAATTTTTTTGGAGCTTCTTCCATAAAATCGTCTCTCTCAATGTATAGCTCTCTAGTAAAGGGAACCACACGATTTCCAGCTGTTGCGTCCTCAGGATTGTTTTCAATAATTAATTCCTCTACCTGACCTTCTGGATAGTTTTCAATAACTAATTTCACTGGATCTAGAACTGCAAAAACTCTAGGAGCAATGGCGTTCAATTGATCTTTGATGGTGTATTCTAATAAAGAAATATCGATTAAGTTATCTCTTTTAGATACTCCTGCTTTATCCCAAAATGTCTTAATCGATTCTGGCGTATAGCCTCGTCTCCTTAAACCAGAAATTGTTGGCATTCTTGGATCATCCCATCCATCAACAATACCTTCCTCTACTAATTTTCTTAATTTACGCTTACTAGTTATAAGGTAGCTTACGTTTCCACGAGCAAACTCTCTTTGTTTTGGCTTGAAATCTTCCTCATCACTTATTTGTTCGATATACCAATTATATAAAGGTCTATGATTCTCGAATTCTAAAGAACATAAAGAATGTGAAATACCCTCGATGAAGTCGCTTTCCCCATGAGCCCAGTCATACATTGGGTAGATCTTCCAATCTGTACCCGTTCTGTGATGAGCTTTGTTCAGATTTCTGTACATAACAGGATCACGCATGTTCATGTTGGGTGAAGTCATATCAATTTTAGCACGTAAAACATGTTTTCCTTCTTCAACCTCGCCATTTTTCATTTTTTCGAAAAGCTCCAAACTTTCTTCAACCGATCTATTTCTAAATGGGCTTTCAACTCCATCTTCGAATGGTGTTTTTCTTTGTTCTGTAATTTCTTCAGAGGATTGGTCATCTACATAAGCTTTTCCGTCTTTGATCATTTGAACTGCCCAATCATAGAGTTGTTGAAAATAATCGGAAGCATAGCATTCCTTATCCCACTTGAATCCTAACCATTCCACATCTTCTTTAATAGAATCAACGAATTCTTGTTCTTCTGCCTCAGGGTTGGTATCATCAAAGCGTAAATTTACAGGTGCATTGTATTTTTCACCTAATCCAAAGTTGATGCAAATAGCTTTAGCATGGCCAATATGCAAGTATCCATTAGGTTCTGGTGGAAATCTAAACCTAAGTTTTTCTTTCGGCATTCCTTTGTTTAAATCACCATTTATTATTTGTTCAATAAAATGACTAGGTTCTGGCAAGCTCATAAATAAAATTTCTCAAAATGTAAGATGCAAAGATAAGTAAATACACTAGAGTAATTTATATATCACAAACCGCAAAGTATGAGACTTTTTTATTTTGAATGCTTCTAAATTAACACTTATTAACACATTGTGACAATTCTCATTAGCGTAAAGCTTGATTCCTTTTGTATTTTTGTTGCACGTATGGAAATTGTATTTTTAATGATGATGGCAAGTGTAAGTGTTGCGCTTGTGTTTTTAATCCTTTTTATTATTGGGGCTAAGAACGGTCAATTCGATGAAGATGAATCGCCTGCAATACGTATGTTAAAAGATAATAAATTAAAAGAAGAATAAATGCAAATGGAGACTTTTCAGTATGATAATAAGATTGTTAAGTATTTTATATACGCAACAATTTTTTGGGGTGTAACGGCCTTTACACTGGGATTAACTGTAGCGACCATGCTGTTTTATCCACAATTGCCAGAGTTTTTATTTGGTACTGATGATGGTAGTGTTGGGTCTATTGGAGGTTCAATACAAGGTTTGATTAATTCACAAGGTGCGATGGGATTCGGTAGATTAAGAATGTTACATACATCGGCAGCCGTGTTTGCCTTTGTGGGTAATGGAATTTTTGCTGGTTCTTATTATTCTCTGCAAAGATTGTTGAAAGCTAGAATGGGAAGTGATATTCTTTCTTGGGTCAATTTCTGGGGATGGCAGCTAATGCTAGTTCTTACAGTTATCACCTTTTTCTTAGGATTTAATACGTCTAAAGAATATGCTGAACACGAATGGCCAATCGATATTGTAATTGCTGTTGTGTGGATTGTATATGGTATTAATATGTTTCTTACCATTAAGAAAAGAAGAGTGCGTCACTTATATGTAGCTATTTGGTTCTATATTGCTACTTGGGTTGGAATTACCATGCTGCACGTATTTAACAATTTAGAGTTACCTGTAACTTATGATGTATTTAATCCAAAAAGTTATTCTATTTATGCTGGTGTTCAAGATGCCTTAGTTCAGTGGTGGTATGGACACAACGCGGTAGCATTTTTCTTAACGACTCCAGTTTTAGGTTTGATGTATTATTTCTTACCTAAAGCAGCAAATAGACCTGTCTTCTCATATAAATTATCAATCATTCACTTTTGGTCATTGATCTTCGTTTATATCTGGGCAGGACCTCACCACTTAATTTATACTTCATTGCCAGGTTGGGCGCAAGCAGTAGGGACAGGATTCTCTATTATGTTGATTGCTCCATCTTGGGGAGGTATGTTGAACGGTTTATTAACATTGCGTGGTGCTTGGGATAAGGTTCGCGAGGATCCTATTTTAAAATTCTATGTTGTAGCTGTTACCTGTTATGGTATGGCGACATTCGAGGGGCCTATGTTGGCAACTAAAACTTTAAATAAAATCGGTCACTTTACTGACTGGATTGTAGCGCACGTTCACGTTGGGGCATTAGGATGGAACGGATTTATGATTTTTGGTATGGTATATTGGTTATTACCAAAATTATTTAATACAAAGCTTTACTCTAAGAGCATGGCGAATGCTCACTTCTGGTTAGGTACTCTGGGTATAATCTTTTGGACAATTCCAATGTATATGGCTGGGTGGACACAAGGTTTAATGTGGAAACAATTCAACCCATCAGGAACTCTAGTTTACGCTAACTTTTTGCAAACAGTAACAGAGATTTTCCCTTATTATGTAATGCGTGCTATTGGTGGTGCATTTTATTTAACGGGTGGTGTTCTTTGGGTAATTAATATTTGGAAAACTTCTAGAACAGGTAAATTCATTGCAAACGAAGAAGTGAAAGCTCCACCATTACCGGTGAAACAATCTTCAAGAGAGAAAGGTGAAGATTTACACCCTTGGATTGAAAGAAGTCCAGTTATTTTAACTGTATTATCTTTCATTACATTAGCTATTGGTGGTTTAGTTGAGATTGTACCTACATTAGTAGTTAAGTCAAACGTACCTACCATTGCAAGTGTGCAACCTTATACACCATTAGAAATGGAAGGACGTGATTTGTATATTAGAGAAGGATGTAATGCATGTCACTCTCAGATGATTCGTCCGTTCCGTGATGAGGTTAAACGTTATGGTGAATACTCTAAACCAGGAGAGTTCGTATATGATCACCCATTCTTGTGGGGTTCTAAGAGAACAGGTCCAGATTTACATAGAGAGGGAGGCAAGAGAACTGACTCTTGGCACTACAAACACATGTGGAATCCAAGACAAACTTCAGAAGGTTCAATTATGCCACGTTACCCATGGTTGATTACAAACACTATGAGTAGAGATTTAACAATAGACAAATTGAAAGCTCTTACTGCCTTAGGTGTTCCTTATACTGATGAAGAATTGACGCAAGAATCTGTATTTGCGCATATGGATGAGCAAGCTCTTAATATTGAGAAGGCTATTTTTGATGAAGCACCAGATTTGAAGGAGCTTTATGAAAAAGAAAAAGCTGAGAAAGGTGAATCTTTTGTAGCATTAAGAGATCGAGAGATTACGGCTCTAATAGCTTACCTACAGAGATTAGGAACAGACATTAGTAAAGAGAAAACAGAAACAGCTAGTAATTAATTATGCTAAAGTACTTTAAAGAACATTTTTGGCAATTCGAACATGCGGATCTTATTCAGACTATCATCCTGATTGCCTCTGTGCTCTTTTTTGTCGGATTAGTATATGTAGTTTTAAATAAACCAAAAAATCATTACAAAGAAACTTCGGAGCTTCCATTAGATGATGAAGATCCATTGTTCTAAAATAAAAAATCACGAATCATGAAACAGCGTACACCGGGCTCGATTTTTATTCCATTAACCTTGCTAATTATTTTAGCGGCGTTTATGATGGTGATACCAACGGATTTTATTCCACAAAACGGACTTAAACATATTATTCCAAATGCTTGGCATCAATTAACTAATGTTTTATCATATTGGGTTGTATGGGTTGTCTTAATCTTAGCGCTATTAATGTTATTAGTAGTAGATGGTATTAATAAAGTTGTTGAGCGCAAAAAGTTCGCAAAGTTATCTGCAACTGAGCAAGCCAAATATTTGGAGGCTTCAAAAATGGGGTACATCAAAAGATTAATCCAAAGTAGTGCTCAAAAGCAATCAGACGAAGAAGAGGAAGAGATCATATTGGATCATGGTTTCGATGGTATTTTAGAGTTAGATAATGCATTGCCTCAATGGTGGGTTGCGATGTTTTATTTAGGTTGTATTTATTGTGTTGTTTATATTACAGCTTATTTCACCACCGACTTTGCTCACCCATATGTAGAATATGAAGTAGAGACTGCACAATTAGAAACACAATTTGCTTCATGGGTTAAGGCCAATGATATCAAAGTAGATCAGGCAGACATGGCAAATGCCTCTGTTGAGCATGGAGAAGAAATCTTTGTTAATTTATGTGCAACATGCCACATGGCAGATGGTTCTGGAGCAGCAGGTCCAAACCTAACAGATGAATACTGGATTAACGAGATCGATACAGATTTGTATAGAAACATTTACTCAATGGTGTATGATGGTTCTCCAAACAACCCTGCGATGCAAGCTTTTGGACAAACCAATCAACTTACAGGTCTAGATATCCAAGATGTTGCTGCTTATGTTTATCAATTGAACCAAGAAAAACCAGTTATTACTGAAGCCGAGGGCGGTTTAGCTCCACAGGGAGAAGTAGTAGACGCTTGGAAACGCCAATAATTTATTGAATAACATAAAAAACATATAAAAAAAGTGTAACTTCCGGTTACACTTTTCTGTTTAAAAGAAATTTAATTTTAATACGTTTTTAAAGCTTAAGATATGAGTGAGAATGAAGATAAAGACAAGTTATTAGAAGAAGAAATAAATAGCTTTAGGAATACAATTGGAACGGCTGATAGATCGGGAAATCGAAAATGGGTTTTTGCTAAAAAACCATCAGGTAAATATTTCACCTATAGGAGCATTGTTGCCTATTTATTATTAGCATTTTTAATCATTACGCCTTTTATCAAAATAGGTGGTAATCCTTTATTTAAGTTTGACGTAATTAAGAGTGAGTACTATATATTTAGTTATCCATTCTTTACATCAGATTTTGCAATTTTTGCTATAGGTATGGTGGCCTCTATGGTATTTATTATTCTCTTTACAGTAGTGTATGGTAGGATATTCTGTGGATGGATTTGTCCCCAAACTATTTTCTTAGAAATGGTTTTCCGCCGGATTGAATTTTGGATTGATGGAGACCGTAATAAACAAATGAAACTGGCCAATCAAGAGTGGAACGAAGAAAAGATTAGAAAACGTCTACTTAAATGGACGATTTATGCCATAATTTCCTTCATTATTGCTAACATTCTTTTCGCATGGATTATTGGTATTGATGCTTTAAAAGAACTAGTTGTAGAAGGACCTATTGAGCACCTTAGTACTTTTGTTGGACTGTTAATTTTTACTGGACTATTCTATTTTGTATTCACTTGGTTTAGAGAACAAGCGTGTGTTTTAGTTTGTCCTTACGGTAGATTCCAAGGGGTTTTAATTGATAAGAAAACGATTATTGTTGCCTACGATTACAAAAGAGGTGAGAGAACAGAAGGTAGAGCAAGGTTCAAAAGAGGACAAGATAGAGAAGCAGAAGGTGTAGGAGATTGTATCGATTGTAACAATTGTGTAGTGGTATGTCCTACCGGTATCGACATTAGAAATGGTACTCAGTTAGAATGTGTTAACTGTACCGCGTGTATAGATGCTTGTGACGAAGTTATGACGAAAATTAACTTACCAACTGGATTAATCCGTTATGCTTCAGAAGAAAATATTGCTGAGGGTAAAAAGTTCAAGTTTACACCTAGAATGATAGCATATACCGCAATTCTTGTGATTTTAATGGGAGTTTTAACCTCGTTCTTATTCATTCGTTCTGATGTTAATTCTAAATTCTTACGAGAGCCAGGAACTGACTACAAGGTAATTAATGAAACGATTATTACGAATGAATTCCAATTTATGCTCGAAAATAAAACAAAGAATATTGAGCAAATGCACTTTAAGTTGAAGTCTCATCCGAATGGAATAATAGAACTAGTAGGTCTTCCGACACCGATTATAATTCAATCAGGACAGCTAATTGAAGGTAAGGCGATAATTTCGATTCCTAAAGATGATATTTCATCTTATAAAGAGAAAATAGAAATCGAAGTTTTAAATGAAGATAATAAGGTTATTGATAAATATACCACTAGCTTTGCAGCTCCATTTAAATAAAATAAAGTGAGTAGATTTAAATTCGATTGGGGGCATGGAATTGCTCTTGGACTTGGTTCATTTATGATTTTCATTCTCAGCTTGATTTTCCTTGCGGATGATACAGGAGATTTAATTAGTGAAGAATACTATGAAGAATCGCTTGTATTTCAAGAGGAAAAGATTGATGCTAGAAACCGAGCCAAAAGTCTAGATGCCAAGCCGGAAGTTATTGAGCAAGCGAATGGATATAATATTCAATTTCCTGTAGCAATTGTTCCAGATAGCGGTCAAGTCTATTTGATGCGTGGTGCTCATAAAACAAATGATATAATTTTACCATTAAATCTAAACAGTAGAAATAGTATTTTGATTCCAGCTGTAAGATTAAAAGATGGAGAATATGATATGGAGTTAACTTGGTATCAGGATGGTAAACCTTATATAACAGAAAAAACATTAAAATGGAATATGCCTTAGCAATTGCAGCCTTAGGCTTAGGTCTTGGAACAAGTTTGCACTGTCTTGGTATGTGTGGGCCTATTGCATTTTCTTTGGGACTTGGAGGAGAGAATAAGTTTAATTTTACGCTTAAAAATCTTACCTATCAATTAGGTCGCGTGACAACTTATGCAGCGCTAGGAGCAATTCTAGGGTTTATTGGACAAGGAATTTCTTTTGCAGGGTTTCAGAAATATCTGAGTATTATCGTCGGGGTTATGATGATTACGATGGTTTTAATGCCTAAAAACCTGAGTACAGGTACAAGTAATAAATTTATCGGGAAATGGTTGATTAAACTTAAATCTAGTCTAGGAAGTTTCATCAGAAGAAAAGATTATAGTTCGCTTTACATTACGGGAATCCTAAATGGATTATTACCCTGTGGAATGGTTTATATAGCATTGGCCGCAGCACTTGGAGTAGGAGAGGTCTTAGGTAGTGCGATATTCATGGCTTTATTCGGTTTAGGAACGATCCCATTAATGTTTTTAGCCGTACTTTTTGGATCCGTTGTGAGTGTAGGTGTTCGAAATAAAATATTAAATTTCATACCCGTTATTACCATTATCATTGGTCTGTTATTTATCTTAAGAGGATTAGAATTGGGAATTCCATATTTATCTCCACCAGCTGAAGCATTAACGATTGAGGCTGAAAGTTGCTGTCATTAGTAAATAAGGAATGAACCACAATGGATTGTATAAATTAATATTAAAAAGGACTACTTCGATGTAGCAACTAGAGATTAACAAAGTTGATTCAATATTTCATTTAATTACGAAACAAGGTAATAAGGAGCATATTTTATTGAATTCTATTTTCTACATCGAAGTAATCAATTATCTTTGCTTAAACTAAAAAAAACACGATAGGATGTCAGTACTTGTAAACAAAAACTCTAAAATAATTGTACAAGGATTTACCGGAAACGAAGGAACTTTCCATGCAGAACAAATGATTGATTACGGTACCAACGTGGTTGGTGGTGTAACTCCAGGAAAAGGAGGTCAAGAACATTTGGGTAAACCAGTTTTTAATACAGTTAAAGATGCTGTAGAACAAGCTGGAGCAGATGTAAGTATTATTTTCGTTCCACCGGCATTCGCAGCTGATGCAATTATGGAGGCAGCTGATGCAGGAATCAAAGTAATTATTTGTATTACAGAAGGAATTCCAGTTGCTGATATGGTAAATGTTCAAGCTTATATCGACGCAAGAGATTGTACCTTAATTGGGCCAAACTGTCCAGGTGTAATCACACCAGAAGAAGCTAAAGTAGGTATTATGCCAGGGTTTATTTTCAAAAAAGGTAAAGTAGGTATCGTATCTAAATCAGGAACATTAACATACGAAGCAGCTGATCAAGTTGTGAAAGCTGGATATGGAATTTCTACAGCTATTGGTATTGGTGGTGATCCAATTATTGGAACTACAACCAAAGAAGCTATTGAACTATTCATGAATGATGATGAAACTGAATGTATCGTTATGATTGGTGAGATTGGAGGTCAATTAGAGGCTGATGCTGCTCGTTGGATTAAAGAAACAGGTAACAAAAAGCCAGTAATTGGATTTATTGCAGGACAAACAGCTCCTAAAGGAAGAACAATGGGGCACGCAGGTGCTATTGTTGGTGGAAAAGATGATACAGCACAAGCAAAAATGGCGATTATGTCAGAATGTGGTATTCATGTTGTTGAGTCACCAGCAAAAATTGGTGCAAAAGTTGCTGAGATTTTAGGATAAAACTAAGAAACAATGAAAAAATTATTATTAAGTTTAATCTTAATCGTATCCACCATTAGTTATGCGCAAATAACCTATGGGGCGAAAGGAGGTTTGAACATTACCAACCTTAAAGATATTCATGGAGATTCTGGATCTCGATATGGGTTTCACGTAGGTGGTTTTGCAACTATTCCTTTAAGTCAAAACAATCAGTTCTATTTTCAACCAGAGGTTTTGTATTCTCAACAAGGTGAAAAGAATACAGGAAATGACTATGATGAATTATACCAATTAGATTATATTAATGTTCCTTTATTATTTAAACCATATTTTTCTGAGCAGGATACAGAGTTTTATGGTATCATTGGTCCACAAGTTGGTTTTTTAATTAATGATAATATTAAAAATAAAGCTAACACTGGTTACCAGGACGATGAGTATAACTCAATTGATGTTGGAGCGTTGTTAGGAGTAGGTTTTTCATACCTAAGAACATGGGAATTTGAAGTGAGATATTTATATGGATTTACGGATGCAGTAGAAGAAATGCAAGTTAAGGACAGAAAAAATAGAACTTCAAACCTTCATTTTAGTATAGGTTACAGATTCTAATTAATAATAAGACAAGAATATATAAAACACTTTCCTACTTTTGTAGGAAAGTGTTTTTTCATTTATGAATTTTCTTTTTGAAAAAGTCGATAATTCTAAGCTGATTGTATTCCGAGTATTTTTCGGTTTACTAATTATGCTAGAGTGTTGGGGAGCTATCGCAACGGGATGGGTGAAAGAAACATTTGTCGATGTTCAATTCACTTTTAATTTTATTGGATTTGATTGGACGCAAGTTTTAGTAGGAGAAGCCATGTACATCGTCTATGGTGTCATGGGCTTCTTGGGGTTACTTATTATGATGGGTGCCTTTTATAGGGCTTCTGTCATAATCTTTTTCTGTTTATGGACGCTTACCTATTTTATGCAGAAATCTCATTACAACAATCATTATTATTTAATGATGTTAGTGAGCTTTTTGATGATTTGGATGCCCGCTAACAATTACCTTTCGCTGGATTCAAACATGAATTCAAAAGTTAGATCACAATCTGTGTCAAGATGGAATTACATTATATTTCAAATTCTAATCAGCTGTGTGTATTTTTTTGCAGCCATAGCTAAACTAACACCCGGATGGTTAAATAATCATTTCTTGCCACTCAGATTGTCCCATAGCGCACAATGGTTTGAGGGAAAATTTGGACAGAATGTGTTTTCAGAGTTTTTAAGAAGTAAAGATTTAGCACAGTTTCTTTCTTTTGCGGGAATTGGATTCGATTTTTTAATCGTTCCCTTATTGCTGTTTAAACCTACCAGAAAAATTGCTTTTGCTGCAGCAGTTTTATTCCATTTATTTAATTCAATTACACTTCAAATAGGAATTTTCCCCTATTTCGCCCTAGCACTATGTATTTTCTTCTTTGATAATAAAACGATTAAAGAAGTTTTCCTACCATTTAAGTCTCGAAACGTTATGGACGAAAGAGTACAGGTTTCGATGCTAAGAAAAAGATTAGTTTTATGGTTCCTAGCTATTTTTACTTTATTTCAGATTTATTTACCCCTAAGACATCATTTGATAGAAGACGATGTAACTTGGACAGAAGAGGGACACAGAATGGCTTGGCGTATGATGCTGCGTAGTAAATTAGGAAAAGGATATTTTGTAACTCAGTTCCCCGATGGAAAAGAGGTGCATGAAAATCTTATGAAATATCTATCCAATCATCAAATGAACAGCGTAAAGACAAAACCAGATATGATTTGGCAATTTGCTCAAATTTTGAAGACTAAATACCAAGAGCAAGGAATCGACTCTGTCAAGGTCTACTACCGCAATTCTCAGATTAGAATCAATGATGGGCCTTTCTTCGATTTTATTGATCCCGAGGTTGATTTAGCTAATACAAAATGGAGCTATTTTGGTCATCAGAAATGGATTCTTCCATCGCCCAAGAGTTATTATATCGATGTAGAGGACGGAGTTGACAAAACCACGGAAAAAAGATGAGATATTAAGATGAATATGATGATTCGTAAAGCGAATGCTAGTGATGCAAAACCTATAGCTACATTTCTTATGCTAGCTATGGAAGAAATTTTCTATGGATTTATCGGAGAAAGAGACTACGATCTTGCTATTGAAGTTTTGGAAACATTGGTTCATTCCAGTTCTAATCAATATTCCTATGAAAATTGCTGGGTAGCTGAATTAAATTCAGAGCCTGTAGCTGTAGCTTGTGTGTATGATGGAGGCAAACTATATGATTTAAGAAAACCAGTCCAAGAGCTCATAAAAACTCGTTTTAATAGAGATTTCAGTCCAGAAGATGAAACTCAATCCGGTGAATTTTATATTGATTGCGTCGGAGTGAGTGAACAGCATCAAGGTAAAGGGCTGGGTTCCAAAATGTTTAAATTCTTAATAGATGAGTTTGTAAATAAGAGAAATAAAATTTTAGGCCTATTGGTAGAAGAAGAAAACCCTAATGCTAAACGTTTGTATGAGAAGCTTGGGTTTATAGTCGTTGGAGAGAAAACCTTAATGGGAAAGAAACTAGATCATATGCAAATTAATAATTAAATGAAAAAGCCCTCAAGAAATTTTTTCTCAGGGCGTTTATTTAAATTTTTTTTTGAACAAAAATTAGTGCGCAGATTTTATTTTATCTGCTATTTCTTGCATTTTTTCAGGTGTGAATTCCTTTTTAGGCTGCATAAAATTAATATCGTTCATTTCATTCAAGGGAACCAAATGCACATGCACATGCGGAACTTCTAATCCAATCACCGCAACACCCACGCGCAAACACGGAATAACTTTTTCAATACCTTGAGCCACATCATACGCAAAATCCATTAATCCTAAATAGGTCTCTTTGTCTAAGTCCCAAATTTTATCAACTTCTTTTTTAGGAACAACTAAGGTATGACCTTCCACCAATGGGAATGCATCTAAAAAAGCAATATAATTTTCGTTTTCAGCTATTTTATAAGATGGAATTTCTCCTTTTATTATTTTCGTGAAAATACTAGCCATATTACATTTCTAATTTTAAATCGATGATTTCAAAATTCAATTTGTTGCCATTTGGCAGAATAATTTCGGCTAAATCACCTAATTTTTTACCTAATAAACCTTTAGCAATTGGCGTATTTACAGATATCTTCCCTGATTTTAAATCAGACTCCGATTCAGGAACTAAACTATAAGTCATAGTTTGTCCATTGGCCATATTTTTTAATGTTACTGTGGATAAAATGGAAACCTTGTTTGCATCTAATTGAGAAGCATCGATAATACGAGCATTGGCCACCAAATCTTTCAATTTAGAGATTCTTGACTCTAGCATACCTTGAGCTTCCTTAGCTGCATCATACTCAGCATTCTCAGATAAATCACCTTTATCTCGTGCATCTGCAATTTGTTGAGTAATATTCGGTCTTTCAACAGTTTCTAATTGCTTCAACTCTGCACGCAATTTATCTAAGCCTTCTTTGGTTACATATTGTATATTTGCCATAATGTATCTAATATTAATAAAAGAATAATCCCGCACGTAATTGTGGGGACTATCAAGACAAATATACAAATAATTTCAAGATGAAACATTTTAAAAAGCTTTTCTATATAAAATTCGTGTTTTTAACTTTCTTTTTTTCAATAACTTGTATAAGTTGTAACGACGAGGATACAACCGTTAGCTGTATACCGAATGTTAGCGTGTCGGCACAGTATAATCTAAACCTTCCCGCTTATTCAGATTTAAATATGCCTAATGGCTATGTTGAGTTAGCTCCCGATGGAACCAATGGAAGTAGAGGTATGATAATCGTAAATACTGGTAATGGTTTTAATGCTTATGATCGAAATGCGCCTCATCTTTGCCCATCTTCAGATACTACATTAGAAGTTTATGAAGATATTAAAATAGTTTGTCCACACGATGGCGCAGAGTGGTTGTTGCGTTCTGGGCAACCACTGAATGATGCTACACAAGGTAGAACACCAAGAAAATTCTTGGTCCAACTAAGTGGTAGCGTTCTTACTATAAATTATTAATTCGCTAGGACTAATTGCTCCTAAAGACTATTGATTAAAATGATTTAATTACGTGGGTAACGATGCCCCAAATTTGAAAATTACTCTCTTCAGAAATATGAATGGGCCTATAGTCTACATTGGCAGGCATTAACCAAATTCCATCTCTTTTAAGCTTAATTCTTTTGCAGGTGAATTCACCATCTACAAAACAAACTGCTATTTTACCATCTTCTGGCTCTAAACTTCTGTCAATCACTAATAAATCTCCATCGCTTATACCATCATCAATCATAGATTGTCCGCTAACTCTAGCGTAAAATGTGGTGAGGGGATTTCGAATCAACTTTTTGTTGATATCCATTTTTCCAGCAATACTTTCGTATTGTGGATTCGGCATTCCACAACTAATACCGTTGGAATAAACAGGTAGTTCTAAATGAAAGTTATCTTCTGCGTGTAAAATTTCTAAAACCATGGACATAAATTAAATATAGTGTTTAAATTCATAAATTAGATTAATAAAGTCTGTTAAAACTATAATTCATCCAAAGATTTAAGCTTTCTGATGCGCATAAACTCTTCGACAACAGCATGATGCGTAACTGTTTTATCTCTGAAGTATACCGTAAAATATTCGCGCTCTCGGGTGTTTGCACCTAATTGATTTAAAATATTATATAAATGCATCTTCATATGCCCTTTCTGAATTCCAACTGTAGTTAATGAGCGTAATGCTGCGAAATTTTGTGCCAATCCAGCAACCGCAACGATTCCCATCAACTTCTGAGCATCAGGATTTCCTAATAAATCTAAAGAAAATTTCACCAATGGATGCAATGAAGTTAAACCGCCCACCGTACCTAAAGCAATAGGTAAATCGAGCCAAAATCTAAATTCACCATCTTTAACTTCACAATGGGTTAAACTGGTATAAGTTCCATCCTTAGAAGCATAGGTATGTGCATCTGCTTCAACTGCTCGAAAGTCGTTTCCAGTAGCAATTACAACCGCATCTATACCATTCATGATGCCTTTATTATGTGTAGTTGCCCGGTAAGGTTCTACCTCGGCAATTTTAACAGCTAAAGAGAATTTCTCAACAAATTCGTCGGCTGAGATTCCTTCTTCTGCTAAATCTTCCACTTTACATCTAACCTCAGCTCTCACCATATTTTCAGGAGTAAAATTGGATAGAATACACATTACAATCTGAAGTGATTTTTTCTCTTCCTGCGTAAAAGATTCATCCTTAGCTAATTCTCTTTCTAGTGTCTTTGCAAACTGTTCTAAACATGAATTAATAAAGTTGGCACCCATTGAATCACGGGTATCAAACTTAGCTTCAATTTGATAGTAATTTGGAATCTGAGCTGATTTATTTATTAATTCTAAAGATAAAATACCACCACCTCTTTTCTCCATGTTTTTGGTAATAGAAGAAGTATCGGCTTTTAAAATATCCTTTAAGTTGCTATTAAAAAATGCTTGAAGTTTTTGATCATCCCCTTTGAACATAAAGTGAACATGACCTAATTTTTTATTACCTAAAATTTTGGTGTGAAAACCACCGCGGTCTAACCAATATTTAGCAGCTTTAGATGCTGCAGCAACCACAGAGCTTTCTTCTATAGCCATTGGAATAGCATAAAGTTTCCCGTCAATTAAGAAATTGGGAGCAATTCCAAAAGGCATATAATAATTGGAAATCGTGTTTTCAGAGAATTCATCATGCAAACGTTGAAGTTCAGCATCGTCGTTCCAATATTGTTTTAAAATTTTCTTGGCCTGCTTTGAATCTTTAAGATAGTTTTCAGTTAACCAATTGATTTTTTCTTTTTTATTAAGCTTTGAAAATCCTGATATAGGTTGCATAATGTGAAATTATATAATAAAAATAAGTATAAAGCTAATGAATTAAATTAAAAGCGAGCTATAGTTCAAGAAAGGTTTAATATCTAAATTGTAAATGTCTTTATTTACTCGGAACGTAATCCTCAATGGATTTTACATCCACTTTTTCCTTACATTTTTCTAAATTAAGCTTCCAATGATATGTAGAATCATGATAATAAGCAACATACTTTCCGCAAGGTTCCGCTCTTTGATCACTCAAATCGAAATTAATATCTAATTCTGGTAAAATATCATTCCTAAAACTTGCTGTATCTATATTGGCTGATTCTAATTTGACCAATGCATCATTTGAATATAATATGGGTTTACTCTTCATTTCTAGCAAAACCCTGCCACCTGGCAAATAGTTAGTAACCATGTCTTTGCAGGAGTTTCTTTTACCAAAAATTAAAATAACCAAAAATGTGCCCGCTAAAACACCAATTAAATAAAACTTAAAGCGTTCAATAAAACTCATAACATCAACAAATTAATATCTTTAAAATCTAAATCGAACCATTCCGCAAGTTCTCTGTTTGCGTGGCGTCCTTTGAATAAATAACAGCCATTTCTTAAACCAGCATCTTTACTTATTAAACAGTCGAAGCCACCTTCGTGACCCACTTCTAATAAATAGGGCAAGAAAAAGTTGCTCAATGCTTTACTCGCTGTTCTAGCATAGCGAGAGGTAATGTTGGTTACACCATAGTGGATTACACCATGTTTAATCTGTGTAGGGTGTTCGTGTGTAGTAATTTCTGAAGTCTCAAAACAACCACCTCCATCTATACTCACATCAATAATTACAGAGCCTTGTTTCATGGTTTGAACCATTTCCTCTGTAACAATGGTGGGCGTTCTAGGATTTCCTCGAATCGCTCCAATGGCAATATCACTACGTCTTAATGCCTTTTTTATTTCTTTGGGATCTAATGTACTGGTCGAAACACGATGACCGATTTCATTTTGTAATCTTCTCAATCGCATCAAAGATGAATCAAAAATACGAACACTAGCGCCTAAGCCAATCGCTGCTCTAGCTGCACATTCGCCAACGGTTCCTCCGCCCAAGATCACAACCTCTGCCGGACGAACTCCAGCGATCCCTCCTAACATTACACCATTTCCGCCATGATCTGTGGCCAAAAGTTCTGCTGCAATTAAAATGGAAGTCGTACCTGCTATTTCTGAAATAAGTCTCACTAAAGGAAGTTGACCGTGTTGATCTTGTAAATATTCAAAGCCGAGTGCTGATATTTTCTTTCCTGCTAAATGCTCAAAATAGGCTTTGTTCCTGGTGCTTGGCTGAACAGTTGAAACTAAAAATGAATTGGGTTTCAAAAGTTGTAATTCTTCTTCGGTAGGTGGCTCTACTTTTAAAACTAAAGCCTGCCCGAATACCTCTTCTGGATCTTGTGATATTTTCGCACCTGCCTCTGAGTATTCCTGATCTGAATATTTAGCGCCTTCGCCTGCATTGGACTGAACTACCACTTTGTGGTCGTTGGCAACTAATACCTCAACGGCATCTGGTGTAAGGCATACACGTTTTTCTTGAAAATGAGTTTCCCTTGGAATTCCTATCTGAAGTTTTCCATTTTTTCTCGCTACTTCTAGTTTTTCCTCACGTGGCATTAATTCTTGTTTGGAAAAAGGTGAAAAATATTGACTACCCATTATTTAAAGCTTATTGTTCGCACGTTGTCTTTATTTATGATTTCTAAGGTATGATAATTTTCAGGAATCAATGATTCAATTCGCTCGGGCCACTCTACTAAACATAAATTTCCGCTATATGCATATTCTTCCCAGCCCATATCATAGGCTTCATCTTCACCGTTTATACGATAAAAATCGAAATGATAAACACTGCCTTTTGGCGTTTGATATTCATTTACTAAAGCGTATGTCGGGCTACTCACATTATCCTCGGATCCTAACTGAATTAGAAATTCCTTGATCAAAGTTGTTTTGCCCGCACCCATTTCTCCTCTAAACAATATTACATCGTGTTCGATTTGTGGTAAAATATCAGCCACAATCTTGGGAAGATCGATTAAATCATGTGAAACAAAAGTCATCTCACAAAGGTAATTTATTTTCATAGAAATTGGGAGATGTAATTGGGGATAATCAAAACATTAATGAAACCTATAAAAACCAATGGATTAATCGTTAAAATTATTTATTTTTGAGAAAGAGCAGGTTTTCAGCTACTTTTAAATCTTATTTTGAATCTCAAAAATCAATACATAAAAACTCAACAAGTATTTAGACTTATATTATTTGTGCTTTTCTTTTTAGGAGTACATATTAATGCGCAACAAAATTTAAAGGATACGCTGGACATTGTACAATTAATAGAGGAAAGCAGGCAGCTTCACAAACAAAATCATAATGAAAAGGAAGAATATCGATTGGCTAATCTAGCGATTGATAAGGCTTTGGTTTTAGAGGATACGCTTATGTATGCTAGAAGTTTAGATAATCTTGGCCTTTTATATAGATATCATGAATGGTATAAACTAGCCATGAATCTTCATGTTAGAGCTTATGATCTCGTGGAGCATAAGCAGGTGAAGCCTTTATACAAAATGATTTTTGCCAATAATGTAGGATTAGCAGCAAGATATTCTCAGCAGTATGACGATGCTGTTATCTACTACCTAAAAGCCTTGAAACTAGCAGAACAAGAAAATAACTTAAAAAATATTGCGATTTCTAGTAATGGGTTGGGAAATACCTTAAGTAAAATACCTAGAGAAGAAGAACAAGCAATTTATTATTTTAATAAGGCCGTAGAGTCGAGCGAAGCAAGAAATGATTCCCTTGGAATGGCAATGAACTATCTTTCAATTGCCTACCATTATATCGATAACAATAATGAAGATGCAGCTTTTGAAACGCTTTCTAAACTGAAAGAAATAAATGAGAAATTAAAAGATGAATTTGGAATTGCTATTACGAATGAAGCCATGGGTAGAGCGTATATTAATGTAAATAATAATCCTATTCTAGGAAAAGAATATTTAACCAAGGCGTTAAAAGGATATGAGAAAGTAAACAAAATTTATAATGTTGCCCACACTTACAATCGATTAGGGAATAACGAGATTTCATTAGGAAATAAAAAGGA
>CAZKJO010000003.1:31845-52646 GCA_964553105.1 uncultured Weeksellaceae bacterium
TATCGTTTCGGTGGTAGTTTTACCTATCATATTGAAACCAATGAGGTGAATTTATCTCTAGTTAAAATTCCTCCGATGTTATTACAACCCATTATAGAAAATGCTATTTGGCATGGATTATTGGTTTCTCGAAAAGATTCGCGAGAATTAAAAATAATAGTAAAAGACCATGGTGATGGAACGCGAATTATAATAGATGATAACGGGATTGGAAGAAAAAAGAGTAAAGAGTTGAAAACAGGCTATATTAAGAAAAAAAGTCTAGGAATGAAAATCACGTCCGAGAGGATAGAACACTTTAACAATAGCTTTGATTGTAAGATAAAAATGAGCATCATCGACAAGGAAGATGATAGCGGAACTCAAGTCATACTAGATCTACAATAAAATATTTCATATATTCGAAGTGTATGAGAGTTGCTATTATAGATGATGAACTGCATTGTATAGAGAGTTTGGAGATAACTTTATTGAACTTATTTCCAAATATTAACATAGTTTATAAATCATCAAAAGTAGAGGAATCGATATCTGAATTCAAGGAGTTGGATATAGATTTATTGTTTCTAGATATTGAAATGCCCGGAATGTCAGGTTTTCAATTTTTAGAAAACTTTGTAGATCGAGATTTTGATGTAATTTTTACAACTGCTTATAGTGAATATGCCATTGAAGCATTTAAAGCGCACGCCATCAGTTACTTGTTGAAACCCATAGATGAAACAGATTTACTTGAAGCTGTTGGGGACTGGAAGAACACAAGGGATAGTGAGGAGGGGAATGATCAAGATATATCTGAATTAATTTCGCATCTAAAGCGAGATGGCCTTTTGACTAGTAAAATATCTGTTCCTATTTCTGGTGGTTATCAATTTGTTGAGGTTGAGAATATTATGTATTGTGAAAGTGAAAGTAATTATACCAATATGTTTTTTCAGGATGGAAATTCATTGCTTATAAGCAAAACTTTGAAAACTTTGGAGAAACTTCTAGCTCCTTTCTATTTTATTCGTGTGCATAAATCATTTTTGATTAATCCCAACTATCTTATTCAATACTCTCGTACGGGAGGAGGATATGTAATTATGAAGAATCAAAAGAAGATACCCGTTAGTAAGGATAAAAGAGAAGTAATAATTAATTTGTTTAAGGCTTGAGAAAGAAAATAATAAAGCCATCTCAATAGTTAAATTGGGACGGCTTCTTTAATTAGATTTAATAATCCTTTTAATAATCTACCAACTCAAATTGTAGCCAAACAAATGCCTTTTTCTTTAATTCACCTTTGTTTCTAGCTCTAATGGGGCCCTCTAACATTATTTTATCGTTAGAAGATTGATCCGTATACCTGAGAGGAAGAACACCACCATTGAAATAATCAAATTTTAAAGTTTGATTTACAGCTCCATCTTCTGAGAATGATTTTAATCTGCTAAGAGGTCTTATTCCTTGCAAAGTAGCTAAAACATCATGAATAGCAACTTTTGTTTTTCTAGGGTCATGGTTTAAAACAATATCTTTATTTGAATATTCTTTAACCCAAGTATCAATTTCGAATACCGCGTTTTTATCCTTTGCCTCTTCAGGAGTTATTTTATACACCACGGAATTGTCAATATTCCATCTTCGAGTTTTTGGCTTTTTGTTTTCTGTTAAGTGTATCTGTCTGTTTCTACCCCCACAAATTAAAGGAGTGTGCCCATCTAATTTATTGTTTTCTCCACCTCTATCACAATTCTTGTGATTTGGGAATTTATTGAATTCGGTTTTATTTTTAAGTTCTTTTTTCCATTTTCCATTTGCTTTATACCGAACATGTTGCGTTATGCCATAGTCACCATCATTTGCATCTCCATCTGCTCCCGTGTCATTCTGTAGTTCAACTAAGGTAATCTTTAAATAAAGATCTTTAGAGGGAACACAAGTTTCAATAGTTTGCTCATTTTGACTAGTCATACCAACCCTTTCATTATTTAAGTTTTTTAATTCGTAACTAATCGGGTAAGCCTCTGCTGGAGAAAAATCGATCCCTTTAATATAGTCCTCTAAAGGCTTTCTTCCATTCGCAACCCAGTCAGCAGATATATCAGTTACCGCACTTTGGGAACTTCCACCATAATAGAAAGCTGTTACATGTGTGCTTTCATCATTAGCAATCTTATTAATATTAGCTTCTACAGCAGCTTTATTCCCTAAGTAGCTCATGCTTGCACTAGCACTAGCGCCAAATTCCTCTAGACTCTTGGTTGTTCTAAACATAAAATAACCTTTTCGACCGTAATTTACTCGGGAGAGATAAACGTATTTATCTAGATTAACATCATCATTGGGGAATATGTTTTCTTTATCAAGTCCATCAACTTCAATATTAAAAACGTATTGTTCAAATTCAACCAAGTAATAATGACTTTCTTTGTAAGTACTAGATTCCATACCTAACTTGGCTGCAACACCGTAAAATGAGTTCGAATATCTTCCGTTAACTTTATAGTTTAACTCTTCTATGGAGTGAACTTCTGAATAGTTATAAGTCATACTTGCACCAGGACGAAAGTTGGGAACGGAATTAATTAAACTTTTAACTCCTGTATTTATAACTGATTTATTTTTTGGATTCTCTATCACTTTACTGCCACCTCCAGAGAAAGAAACTGTAATAGGACCTCTTTCATATCTTTCCTCGATAACATTGGCACCTTGCACAAACTTGGTAGCGTCCATAATAATTCCAGGCTTCAACCATTCAGGAGGACCTGTGACAGAAAAATCTTTAAAATTTTTCGTTTGAAATTTTGTATTTAGTAAAGTTTTGGTACAAAACATATCCTTTTTTTTATCTCCAGGTTCGGTCCTCATGGTTGTAAGATTTTTATCTTCAAAGCCAGACCCTTCAGTTTTAAGGTTGTTAGACCCAGCTTTTACATCACTCCACCTGATCTTATCAAATACTTTTTTATTAACTTGTAGATTAGGCTTTACTTGTGTTATAGGCTTGTTTGTGTCGGCAATGCCTACTATCCTTGAGTTATTATTTTCCTTGGTAGTATTACGTGCCTTTGGACTTTTCGAAGTTTTCACAGCCTTTGCGCCTTTTTTACTTTTCTGAATTGCTTTAGGATTTAATTTCTTAATTCTAGCTTCTTTAAGCTCAGATAGGGGAATGGTCTGTGTTTTTTGAGGAGGTCTAACAGAAACTACATTCGTTGTGTAGGTTGTATCACCTTGTTCAATAGAGGCTGTAATATCAAACTTTACATTTCTAGCACCCTCTGGCATCCATAAATTAATGGGAATGGTAGACCATGACCCATCACTTTTGGTATTTACCTTAAAAGTTCCTAAATCCTGGGAACCTCCTGTATAGTTTACAACAACATTGACTTCGATTACAGTATTTCGATCTGCATTTCCTTTAACAATTAAAGGAGATTTAACTTGTTCGTTTTTAGTGGGCGAAGTAATCATTAAAATAGGCTTATTCGCCTGAGTGGTTTCTGATGAATTGACTCCTGTTGTGGGTTTGTTATTGTTTAAATTCCCATCTCCGACGGGAGTTCTCTGTGCATATGACCAACTCGTCATAAACAGAAAGAGCAAAGCTCCCAAAAGTAATAATTTTGTTTTCATAACTTCTCGTTTTTTCATGGTAATAATTAATTAAAGTTTTGGTTAGTAATTCAATGTTTAAACAGAGTTAAAACCCTTTTTAAACATCAATCAATTTAAACCTACGAAAAAAAGAAGTCCAATTTAACAGGCCTTTATTGCAGTACTTCTTTCAATGAGTGAAAGTATGTTATGAATTAGTGGAGAAGTTTGAAATAGTTCTTATTATCTCAAAAACCTAGTTAAAATAGTCGAGTATTAATTATCGTACTTTAAGAAAACAAACACCACGGCTTCGCCAGAAGTATTATTCTCATTTGGAATTTCTTCTAACTTTAAGGTGGTATCATTTATGTAAATTATCCTAAACTCCGTAACTGGCGGAAACGGATTGTTTTGATAAGGGTCTTCATTGGATAATTCAAGCATTATGCTATTTCCAACTATACTATATCGTCCAATAGCGTTATAATGAAAGCCGCAATTGGGGTCATACCAACGTAACGTCATTTTTTTGTCTGAGGAAAAATGGATTCTATCATTTTCTTTATAGCATGGATTGATGTAATCATGCAGTCTTTCGTTTCCACTATCTATTCTGATACCGGTTTTTATAAAAGTCCATTCCCCATATAGCGAGTTGGGAAGGGGTTGTTGTATCGTACAGCTAATTAAAACAAAACTAAAGCTTATTACAACAAGCAGATTCGTGAAGTTAAAAGTTTTCATAATTATAGAGTTTCCTCTAAAGTAAGATATTTTTAACTTTTTAGAAGAATCAATATAATTTAAAATCCTTAATCAAATAAAGTCATATTAAAAAAACATGACTGGTGGATAAAAGCTTAATGGCGATATGCCGACAGGGTGCTATCTATTTATTTTCCATCACCACAAAAGGGATAATCATTTCTTCCATAGAAACGCCACCATGTTGATAGGTGTTTTTATAGTAATTTACGTAATGATTATAGTTCTTAGGATAAGCCAAGAAAACATCATTCTTTGCAAAAATATACTTAGAGCTAACGTTCACCTTCGGTAATTGATATTCTTCAGGTCTATCAACAACCATCACATCATTCGGATCAAACTGAAGCTGTCTACCTAATTTGTATCTTAAATTTGTACTGGTTTCTTTGTCTCCAATAACTTTAGATGGCTGTTTTACATAGATAGTTCCATGGTCTGTGGTTAGAATAAGTCTCATATCGTTTTCAGCAGCTTGTTTAATTATTTCTAATAAATAAGAATTCTTAAACCAATTTTGAGTAACCGAACGATAGGTTTTGTCATCTCTAATCATTTCAGAAACAATACGGTTATCGGTTTTTGCATGAGATAAAATGTCTATAAAATTATAAACAATAACAGTTAAATCATTATTTTTAAATGAATGAAACTTATCGAGAACATGCTTTTCAAATCCTGAATTCAAGATTTTATAATACTTAGTTTTTAAATCTTTCAAGCCTAATCTTGATAAATTATCTTCTAATAATTCAGGCTCAAAATCATTTTTATTACCATCATCGGTATCATTTTTCCAATAGTTTGGAAACCTTTTCTCAATTTCTAATGGCATTCTACCTGCAAAAAACGAGTTTCTAGCGTATTGCGTAGAGGATGGTAAAATGCTGTAGTACATTTCTTCTTGCGTATGATTAAAGTATTGTTGAAACAAGGGTTGAATCACTTTCCACTGATCATAGCGTAAGTTATCAACCATAATTAGAATCGTTTTTTTATCTTTTAGTTGAGGTCTAACGTAGCTATTAAAAACTGTATGAGATAACTCAGGTCGATCTGACCCATCTAACCAATCTAAATAGTTTCTTTCAACAAATTTTGCAAAATGGTTATTAGCATCGGCTTTTTGATCATTTAGAATTTGCAACATATTTTGATCTTCTATGTTTTCTAAATTGATTTCCCAATGCACTAATTTCTTGTAAACTGCGGTCCAATCATGATAGTCCCTTGCGTTCATTAAATCCATCGCAATTTGGCGGAATTCCATTTGATAGTTCACAACAGCTTTCTCCGTAATAATTTTTGAACCATCCAATATTTTTTTCAGACTCAATACAATTTGATTTGGATTTACCGGTTTAATTAAATAATCAGCAATATGCGCCCCAATGGCCTCTTCCATAATGTGTTCCTCCTCATTCTTGGTCACCATCACCACTGGAATATTAGGTCGAATTTGCTTAATCTTAGAAATCGCTTCTAATCCACCCATGCCTGGCATATTTTCATCTAATAAAATGGCAGAGAAATTCTCTTCTTCTAGCAACTCAAGAGCATCGGTTGCATTGTTCATAGTGGTGGTAGTGTATCCTTTTTTCTCTAGAAAAAGACAGTGTGGTTTTAGCAACTCTATCTCATCATCTACCCATAATATTCTTATTGCCATTTGATTTGTTTATTTTTGTGTGAATTAAAACTGATTAATTGAAAAACTCGAACAAGCTTAAAATATTTAACGACCCGGTTTATGGATTTATTTCAATCCCGGACGAATTTATTTTTGATCTTATAGAACATAAAAGCTTTCAAAGACTACGCCGAATTTCACAAACGGGTTTAACTCAATATGTGTATCCAGGCGCAACTCATTCGCGTTATCTTCATGCTTTGGGTTGTTTGCATCTAATGCAAAAGGCCGTGAGTACTTTGCGCCAAAAGAATGTGCAGATTTCTGCTGAGGAAGAAAGAGCACTTTATATCGCCATTTTACTACACGATGTAGGTCATGGACCATTTTCGCATGCATTAGAATCTACTATAGTAGAAGGTGTGCATCATGAAGATATTTCTCTACGCATTATGCAAAGATTGAATGAGGAGTATAAAGGTGAGCTCGAATTAGCTATACAAGTTTTTCAGAAAAAATACCATCGTAAGTTTTTAGGTCAATTGATTGCCAGTCAATTAGATATCGATAGATTGGATTATCTTAAAAGAGATAGCTTCTTCACGGGAGTTACCGAAGGAAACATTGGTTCTGATCGTATTATTTCTATGATGAATGTACGAGAGGATGAGTTGGTAATCGATGTTAAAGGAATCTATTCTGTTGAGAAATACTTGATTTCAAGAATGTTCATGTACTGGCAGGTTTATCTTCACAAAACTGCGTTTGGAGTAGAGTTATATTTAATCCAAGCCTTAAAAAGAGCCAAAGAATTATATAAATTAGGCCAAAGCTTACCAACCACACCTGCATTAGAATATTTTTTGGAAAGAGATTTTAATGAAAAATTTAGTTCAGACGATATCGATATTTTTCTGGAATTGGATGATAACGATGTCATGTTCTCTATTAAACAATGGCAATATCATTCAGATTTAATACTTAGAACGCTAGCCATTTCTGTTGTGCAAAGAAGGCTTCCAAAAGCTGAAATCAGAAATAATCCAATAAATAAAAATGAATTAGAAGAAAAAAGACAAGCCGCAAATCGGTATTTTGGAGAAGGAGCAGCCGATTATTTCGTGCATGAATCCGAATTAAAAATCATTCCTTACGATCATGAAAAATATCCGATTTTGTTGATGGATAAAGACGGAAGTTGTAAGAATATAGCCGATTCAGAGAAACAAATCTTAACCAGACCGCTCTTTGAGCCCACCATTAAATACCACTTTTGTTACTGGAATTCAGAGAAAATAGAGAAAATTTTATAATTATTTATAACTTTTTCTTCGTCTAGGGCTTGATTTAAGTTATATAAGAATTAAATTTTCTACTTTTGCGACATGGAATTTACTGCAGCGCAAATTGCTGAATGGATTGAAGGTGAAATTATTGGGGATGCAAACACGAGTGTTTCGGGATTTGGGAAAATCGAAGAGGCAGGAGAAGGCGCATTAACCTTCTTGGCCAGCGAGAAATATAAAGCTTACCTAAAGGATAGCAAAGCAAGTGTAATCATCATTAGTGAGAATCTTGCTATTCCAAATGAAGACACCAGAACTTTTATACGTGTTAAGGATGCTTATGCAGCCATGACGCGATTGCTTGATTTATATAAAAGCTTAACCCAACAAAAATCCGGAATCGAGCAACCAAGTTCTATTCACGATTCAGCCGAATTGGGCGAGGATATATACGTTGGTGCTTTTGCTTACATTGGTAAGAATGTGAAAATTGGAAATAATTGCAAAATTTATCCACATGTTTTTATAGATGATAATGTAGTTATCGGGGATAATTCAGTTTTATATTCTGGAGTTAAAATCTATGATAATTGTGTCGTGGGACAGAATTGTATTATTCATTCAGGTGCGGTGATAGGGAGCGATGGTTTTGGGTTTCAACCCGATCAAAATGGCATATTCCACAAAGTACAACAAGTTGGAAATGTTGTAATTGGCAATCAAGTAGAGATTGGAGCTTGTTGTACCATAGATAGAGCTACTATGGGTTCTACCACTATAGAAGACGGTGTTAAGCTAGATAATCAAATTCATGTGGCACACAATGTTAGCATTGGAAAAAATACTGTAATTGCAGCACAGGCAGGTATTGCAGGTTCAACCAAAATTGGACGAAACAACATGATTGGTGGGCAAGTTGGCGTTGCGGGACACATTAAATTAGGAGACTTTGTACATGTTCAAGCACAAAGTGGCGTTAATGGAAAAATAGCTGATCATAGTAAGTTATATGGTTCTCCGGCAATGGATGCGTCAGATTTTAGAAAATCTTATGTTTATTTTCGTAAATTGCCAGAATTAATGAACAAACTCAATCAGTTAGATAAAAAGTTTAATCAAGAAAATAAGAATGGCTGATAAGCAGAAAACTTTATCAAAAGAAGTTACTTTAAATGGTGTAGGATTACATACAGGTCGCCCTGTTTCTATGACTTTAAAACCAGCTGAAGTAAATACAGGCTTTGTTTTCGTTAGAACAGACCTAGAAGGTAGTCCACAAGTAGAGGCAGATGCTAACTATGTGACTTTTACAGATAGAGGAACTATTTTAGAGAAAAAAGGAGTGAAAATCCACACAACCGAGCATATATTGGCTGCCTTAACTGGTATGGACGTGGATAATGCCTATATAGAATTAGATAATGCCGAGCCACCTATTATGGATGGTTCAGCAAAGTTTTTCGTTGAAGCAATTGAAAAAGCTGGAATCGAAGAACAAGATGCAGAAAGAGAATATTATGTTATTAAAGAAATTGTTTCTTATCATGACCCAGAAACAGGATCAGAAATAACGGCTATTCCATCAGATGATTTCGAAGTGACTACCATGGTAGATTTCGGGACCAAAGTGTTGGGAACTCAAAATGCAACTTTAAAAAGTATTTCAGAATTCAAAACAGAAATCGCAGACAGTAGAACCTTTAGCTTTTTACATGAGCTAGAGCAGCTTTTAGAAGCTGGCCTTATCAAGGGTGGGGACATTAGTAATGCGATTGTCTATGTAGACAAAGAAATTACCCCAGAAACAGAAGAGAAATTGAAGAAAGCCTTCAATAAGGAGTCTGTTAATATTAGACCGAATGGTATCTTAGATAATCTAATTTTGCACCATCCAAACGAGGCTGCAAGACATAAGCTTTTAGATGTGATTGGCGACTTAACGCTGGTTGGAACAAAATTAAAAGCTAAGATTATCGCTAATAAACCAGGTCATTTAATTAATACACAATTTGCAAAGAAATTGAATAAGCAGATCAAAATCGCTAAGCGAAAGAACGTACCACAGATAGATCTTAGCAAACCTCCTTTGTATGATATCAATCAAATCATGGAACTATTACCACATAGACCTCCATTCTTATTGATCGATAGAATTATGGAAGTTTCAGAAAATCACGTGATTGGAATCAAAAATGTTTCCATGAACGAACCATTTTTTGTGGGGCACTTTCCTCAAGAGCCAGTAATGCCTGGCGTATTATTGGTGGAATCAATGGCACAAGCCGCTGGAATTTTATTCTTAAGCAATGTAGATGATCCAAAAGCATACTCTACATACTTTATGAAAATTGAAAGCGTTAAGTTTAAAAAGAAAGTGGTCCCAGGAGACACAGTTATATTTAAATGCGATTTAACGCAACCTATTAGAAGAGGTATTATTATCATGCAAGGAACTGGATATGTTGGCGATAGCGTGGTAATCGAAGCGGAAATGATGGCGCAAATTGTTAAAAACAAAGAATAATTGGAAGTAATGAATCAACCGCTTGCCTATGTACACCCCAATGCAAAACTTGCAAAAAACGTCGTTGTCGAACCTTTTGCTAGCATCTCTAGTGATGTAGAAATCGGCGAAGGCACTTGGATTGGCCCTAATGTAACCATTATGGATGGTGCAAGAATCGGTAAAAATTGTAAAATTTTTCCCGGCTCTGTCATCTCAGCCGAACCACAAGACCTTAAGTACAAAGGCGAGGAAACACACGTCATTATTGGCGATAATACCGTTATTAGAGAATGTGTTACAATCAACAAAGGAACAGAGGCGCTTGGTTACACCCAAGTGGGTTCTAACTGTCTAATTATGGCAACCGTTCATATTGCACACGACTGTATCGTGGGAGATCACGTGATTATTGCCAACAATGTAGCGCTAGCAGGACACGTAGAAATCGATGATTATGTAATCATCGGTGGAATGAGCCCTGTTCATCAGTTCACCAAAGTCGGAAAACACGCTATGATCGCGGGTGGTACATTGGTTAGAAAAGATGTGCCTCCTTATGTTAAAGCAGCTAGAGATCCTATCTCCTATGTCGGAATCAACTCTATCGGCTTAAGGCGTAGAGGATTCGAATCAGAAAAAATCGCTGAAATTCAGTCTATATATAGAATATTATTTCAGAAAAAATTAAACGTAACACAGGCAGTTCAGATGATTGAAACCGAAATGGAAGCAACACCTGAACGCGATGAAATATTACAATTCTTAACCGATAGTTCACGCGGTGTAATGCGTGGATATAACCCAAATGGTAACTTTTAAACTGTTGATACAGCATCTCAGTCAAACTTAAAACTAAAGAATTAAAATGGCAACAACATCAGACATTAGAAAAGGAATGTGCATAGAATTCAATAATGATATCTATAAAATCGTTGATTTCTTGCATGTTAAACCTGGTAAAGGACCTGCCTTCGTAAGAACAAAACTTAAAAGTGTTACTACAGGTAGAACTTTAGACAATACATTTTCTGCAGGACATAGCATCAACGATGTGCGTGTAGAAACTCGTTCGTATCAGTATTTATACGAAGACGATAATGGATATCACTTCATGAACAATGAGGATTATACACAAGTATACCTGAACAAAAACATGATCGAAAATCCACAATTCATGAAACCAAGTGAGGATGTCACTATCATTTTTAGAGCAGACGACGAAACACCACTATCAGCGGAACTACCGACTTTCTCTATCATGGAAATTACGCATACCGAACCTGGAATCAAAGGAGATACAGCTACCAATGCTACCAAGCCTGCAACAACAGAAACAGGTGCAGAAATCCGTGTTCCTTTATTCATCAACGAAGGTGATAAAGTAAGAATCAACACAGAAGACGGTTCTTACCAAGAGCGTATCAAGTCTTAAATATATTATTTTTTGGGCGGCTTTTGATTTCTTACAGAAATTCAAAACCAGGCTATTCGCTGCAATCTTGTACCCAAAAAAGCAAAAAACATCAACTAGCTAAAGCTTCTTAGGTCGCTCTAGCTAGTTTTGTGTTTTTATAAGCTTTTTCGGATACAAGGATTTCCGCTGCTATCCTTGCCGCAGCTCCGCGCCTAGTTCGAGTACGCTAAAACTTCAGTTAAAACTTAGGGTTTTAATCGGTTCGATGGTAGTTATTGATGAAGTCAAAATTATTCTTGTCATTAACCTATATTTTTTGCGAATATTGTAGTAATTTTGCCGCCTTATGAAAAAAGTGTTAAATTTCTTTCGTTCATCAGATAAAATAAACTATAAAACCGAAATTCTTTCGGGATTAACCGTAGCCATGGCATTAGTGCCAGAGGCTATTGCATTCGCTTTTATAGCAGGATTATCTCCGCTTACAGGTTTATATGCTGCTTTTGTAGTTGGATTAGTGACTTCTATATTTGGTGGTCGTCCAGGGATGATTTCGGGAGCGACCGGAGCTGTTGCTATTGTGATTGTAGCTTTAGCAAAAACCCATGGGGTCGAATATATTTTTGCCACGGTGGTGCTCGCGGGAATAATACAAATGCTGGCCGGTATCTTAAAACTCGGAAAGTTTATACGCCTAGTTCCGCAATCTGTGATGTATGGATTCGTAAATGGATTAGCTGTTGTGATTTTTATGTCGCAGATTGTGCAATTCAAAGTAGAAGATGCAAACGGTGTTCTACAATGGATGCAAGGAAGCCAATTATTTATAATGCTTGGTTTGGTTTTATTAACTATGTTGATTATTTGGGGATTGCCTAAAATTACCAAGGCATTTCCTTCCTCATTAGCGGCTATTTTAGCTGTTTTCGGAATTGTTTATTTCTTAAATATCGATACTTCTACGGTAGGTGATATGGCTAGTATTAAAGGAGGTTTTCCGCCTTTTCATATCCCACAAGTAGCTTTCACTTTGGAGAACTTTATGATTATTCTACCATACGCAGCTATTGTTGCAGCAGTGGGGTTGATTGAGAGTCTATTAACCTTGAATTTAATCGATGAAATAACAGAAACACGCGGAAATGGTAATAAGGAGGCTTTTGCACAAGGTATGGCTAACTTAACTTCTGGGTTCTTCTCTGGTATGGGAGGTTGTGCTATGATCGGACAGAGTTTAATTAATATTTCCAACGGAGCTCGAGCTAGAATTTCTGGAATTATTGCTTCTATCGCTTTACTAATGTTTATTATGTTCGGGTCAGAACTTATTGAAGCAGTTCCATTGGCAGCTCTTACTGGTCTTATGATTATGGTTTCTATTGGAACTTTTGAATGGGTGAGTTTAAAAATTATTGGTAAAATGCCAAGACACGATATTTTCGTAATTATCGTGGTAATGGTAGTAACTATCTTCCTCCACAACCTTGCTTTAGCTGTATTAATTGGTGTTATTATCGCCGCATTAGTATTCGCATGGGAAAATGCAAAACGTATTCGTGCAAGAAAGTTTGTTGACGAAGACGGCGTTAAGCATTATCAGATTTACGGACCTTTATTCTTTGGTTCTACCTCCTTATTTAGGACTAAATTCGATGTTCAAGGGGATCCAGAAAAAGTGGTTATCGATTTCTCTGAAAGTAGAGTGTCTGATATGAGTGCCATTGACGCGTTAAACAAGTTGACGGAAAGATATGCCAAGGCAGGTAAAACAGTTCACTTACGCCATTTAAGCCCTGACTGTAGACGATTATTGAAAAACGCCGATGCTATAATTGATGTTAACGTAGAAGACGATCCAACCTATAAGGTTCCTATGGATTTTGTATAAGGAATAGTTTAATTATATCCATATTGAATATATTTAACGTATATATGCTAATCCAATATGTTTACAACCCAAGATGTTTTTCATGAATTAAAGTTGAATGACGGGTCAGAGGCTCCTCAGCAATTCACTTTTCCTTTTAATTATACGCCACATCCTTGGGTGGAAAAAGCAGCGGATGAATTAAAAGCTTATTTGGAATCTCAAAAGGATTTTGAGTACAATTTCGGTTGGGACGAAAAGTCTGTTGGGAAGATGTTTGGGGTGTTAATCGTAGAAGATGAAGCATCCAAATTGGGTTATTTAGCTGCCTTTTCTGGAAAAATTAACGAAGTAAATGAATTGGATGGGTTTGTGCCACCTGTTTATAATATACTAAATCCACAAGGTTTCTTCAAGATAGGCGAAAAAGAATTGGATGAAATAAATCAAAAAATAAATGATTTAATATTATCTGAGGAATATCTAAGGCTAAAAAAGGATTTAAACATTATTATAGAACTTCAGAAATCAAGTCTAAAAGAACTTAAAGCACGACATAAAACTTCCAAAAAATTAAGAGACCATAAGCGCTCCGAAATCTTGAAACTTGAAAACAAAGACCAACAACAAGAGCTATTAAATCAACTGATAGAAGAAAGTAAAAGAAATCATTTTGAGTTAAAAGATCAAAAAAGAATTTGGAATGAAAAGCTTAGTACAGCTCACGCTAAATTTGAAGAATTCAAAGAGAAGATTATTTCTTTAAAAAAACTTAGAAAAGAAAAATCAGCAGAATTACAGGCTAAAATTCATAAAGCCTATAATTTCTTAAATGCTAAAGGCGAAGTAAAGTCACTACTTCCCATTTTCGAACCTTTTAAGCGTCTTCCGCCTGCTGGAGCAGGAGAGTGTGCTGCACCTCGATTGCTGCAATATGCTTATCAGCATAAGTTGAAACCTGTCGTAATGGGTGAATTTTGGTGGGGGAAAGCGCCACAAGCAGAAATTAGAAAGCACGGAGAGTTTTATCCTGCCTGTAAGGCTAAATGTGAGCCTATTCTGGGCTTTATGTTGCAAGGGCTTAGTGTAGAAGATAATCCTATATTAAACGAAGTCGAATATAATTTAGATGTGATATTCGAAGATGAGTATTTAATGTTAGTTAATAAACCAGCAGGGGTTTTATCGGTGCCAGGAAAAGAGATTAAAAATTGCTTATGGCAAAAAGTGGTGGATTATCTTGGCTCAAATTATTCACCCTTGTTAGTGCATAGATTAGATATGGCAACCTCTGGAATTGTTTTGGTAGCTAAGAATATGGATGTCTACAAAATCCTACAAAAGCAATTTACAGAAAGAAGCGTAAATAAAACCTATACAGCTATTTTAGACGGCGAATTGGATCAAGATAGAGGTAAGATTGATTTGCCATTGAGAGTAGATTTAGACAATCGCCCAATGCAATTGGTTTGTCATGAGCATGGAAAACAAGCTATAACACATTATCAAGTCATCGATAAAAACAACTCTAAAACTCGAATTCTATTTTATCCCGTAACCGGTCGTACCCATCAATTGAGAGTGCATGCGGCACATAATCGCGGTCTTGGAATTTCAATCATGGGAGATGATTTATATGGTAGAAGCAAAGACCGTCTATATCTGCATGCCACTGAATTAGAGTTTAATCATCCAGTATCTGGCGAAAGACTTAAGTTCACTAAAAAAGCGCCCTTCTAAAAACACTACATTCGCTAAATTTGAATCTAAAATTTGTGAATTTAATACTTGCTCAATTCTAATTTTGCACCAACAGAGAATAGTGTTAATTATTATTCACGAATTGTTAATTCTTTTTTAAAATAAAATTATATATTATATTTACATTCTAATCATTAAAAACAAAGTGCCTATAGATTGATTTTTACGTTATTTTTTAAACATTACGTATGAAATTCAGAAAAGACAGTGAGCTAGTTCGTTCTTATTTAGAAGGTGATGAATCAGCAATAGCTACACTTATAAATAGGCATAAACAGCGTATTTATAGCTTCGTATATTCCAAAGTTTATAACCACGATGTTACTGAAGACATCTTTCAGGATACTTTTATTAAAGTAATTACCACAATTAAGGAAGGTAAGTATAACGAGGAAGGAAAATTCTTACCTTGGGTAATGAGAATTTCTTATAACTTAACAATAGATTACTTTAGAAGTCAGAAAAAACAAAAAACTGTTAGCGAAAATATTGGCGGTGATGAATATAGTCTTTTCGACTTTATCCATTATACGGAAGGTAATGCAGAGTTGGATTGGATTAAAAGTCAAATTCACGATGACGTTAGAAAGTTAATCGAATACTTGCCAGAGGATCAACGACATGTTTTAGAATTAAGAATTTTCAAGGGTTTGAGTTTTAAAGAGATAGCAGAAGATACGGATGTAAGTATAAATACGGCATTGGGAAGAATGAGGTATGCACTTATCAACTTAAGAAAGCTAATCGAGGAGAATAATATTGTTTTAACCTATTGATATATACAATAATTATAGAGAGTTGTTCGTTATGTAGTTAAACATAACTATATGGCAAAAATTTATTCTTTATCTTCTTCTAGAAAGCTTACGCCTAAGAAGGAAACGATTGATTTCCTTTTGGCCTTTTCTAGAAGTCACATTTCACTTAAAACCAAGAAGCAGAAACGCTTTATGGTTTGCAATAACTAAGTTTTTCAGGTTTCATATTCAAAAAAAATCGCCATTCTAAGCTTAGAATGGCGATTTTAAATTTTCTACTCATTTAGATATTATCCTTGAGGGATGTATAAAACTTGTCCTGGATAAATCTTGTTTGGGTCGCTCAACATTGGTTTGTTAGCTTCGAAGATCTTATTATAAGAATTAGCATCACCGTAAACTTCTTTAGCTATCTTAGATAAAGAGTCACCTGACTTTACAGTATACATTGTTTTTGAAATGTCTGGAATTTCAATTTTTAAAGCTTCTTTTAATGTTAAATTATCTTTTACAGAAGTTACACCTTCAACATTACCTACAGTAGCTAAAATTCTTTGCTTCTCATCAATGTTCTTAGCTTCTCCCGAAACAGTGACAGCCTCATCTTCAACAGATAATTTGACGCCAGAAAGATCGAAGTTGTACTTTGCTAAGTGATCTTGAACTTTTTTAGATTTTTCTTCTGCAGATTCAGATCCTCCAAATAGTTTCTCACCTGCGTTTTTCATAAATGAAAATAATCCCATAATAATAGTTTTTTTATTTTTGTTAATATTAATGTTCTTGCGAACAAATAATTACATGAAAATATCGTGCCATTTAGTTAATTTTTTTTTTTAACTCATGGGAGTTATTTAAATTTGGCCAAAGAAATGAGGAAAAAAATATTATTAATTTACACGGGTGGTACCATTGGAATGACCAAGGATTACAATACAAATTCCTTGAGAGCTTTCGATTTTGATAATATTTCTGAAAATATTCCTGAATTATCTTTAATCGATGCCGAATTATCCGTTCAAAGCTTTGATGATCCTATCGACTCATCAGATATCACGCCCAATGATTGGAAAAGAATTGCGAATGAAATTCATAAATTTTATAATGAATTCGATGGTTTTGTAGTACTACACGGAACCGATACTATGGCTTATACCGGTACAGCTCTAAGCTTTATGCTAGAAGGATTGCAAAAACCTGTCATCTTCACAGGATCACAGCTGCCTATCGGAGATTTAAGAACCGATGCCAAAGAAAATTTGATTAGCTCAATACATTATGCTGCACTAGAAAGAAATGGTGAGCCGGTTGTGAAAGAAGTATGTATTTATTTTGAATATAAATTATACAGAGCCAATCGCACGACAAAATTGAGTACACAACATTTTGATGCTTTCAAATCACCAAATTACCCAGAATTAGGGGAGTCAGGCCTACATATGATGGTCAATAGGCAGAACTTATATGCTTCTAATAACACTAAGCTCAATATAATTTCGGGCTTCTGCGAAGATGTGGGTTTACTAAAGATTTTTCCAGGAATGAGCGATGCATTCCTATTGCAGATTCTTAGTACACCAAATTTAAAGGCATTGATTATAGAAGCCTACGGAAGTGGTAATATTTTTGATAGACCTAAGTTCGCTGAAGCATTAAGGCAAAAAGCAGCTGAAGGTTTAATTATTATAATAGGTACACAATGTATAGGAGGATCTGTAGAACTTGGTTTATATTCGGCAAGTCAACTCTTTGTGGATATAAATGCAGTGAGTGCAAAAGATATGACAACGGAATCTGCCGTAGTAAAAGCTATGTTTGTGCTTGGTAACCAGGAAATTTTTACGGATATTCGTAAAAGTTTGGTGAAAAATATTAGAGGAGAATGCACCTCAGATGAAATTTAATTTTTCATAGTTAAAAAAAATATTTAATTTGGCTGAATCAAATGCCACTAATTAAAAGATGAAAATATTAAAGGAGAGGTGGCCGAGCGGTTTAAGGCGCACGCCTGGAAAGCGTGTTTTCGCGAAAGCGGATCGAGGGTTCGAATCCCTTCCTCTCCGCTCAGAATTAAATAAATAGGTAATTAAAAACTTGAAATAAAAATTAAAATTAAGCATATGAAAAAACGATTTTCAATTTTGGCTTTAGCTAGCGTTGCGGTGATGAGTATCCAAGCAAATGCAGCTGTATTAATGACTCAGGCTGCTGACGCTCCTGCAGAAGGCGGTGAAGGAGGCATCTACGTATTAAAAGAATTTTTCGTTAGTGGAGGTCCGCTTTGGATGACATTACCTTTGGTTTGTTTAATTCTAGGTTTAGCTTTCGCGATAGAGCGTATATTATATCTAAACGCTGTTGATGTAAATACAGACAAATTTGTTGCTGATTTAGATAGCGCATTACAATCAGGTGGTGTTGAAGAGGCTAAAGATTTAGCTAGAAATACAAAAGGTCCGGTTGCTTCTATTGCTTACCAGGCTTTATTAAGAACAGCAGAAGGGCAAGATTTTGACAATGTTGAACGTTCAGTTGTTGGATACGGTGGTGTTGAAATCGGTAAATTAGATAGAAACATCTCTTGGATTGCATTATTTATTGCGATTGCTCCAATGCTTGGTTTCATGGGTACGGTAGTAGGTATGATTATGGCATTCCAGGACATTGCAAAGTCAGGATCTGTACAAGCTCAAGATATGGCGGGTAATATTCAGGTAGCCTTATTAACTACATTAGCTGGTTTGGTTGTGGGTATTATTCTACAAGTCTTCTATAACTATATTACTGCAAAAATCGATAGTATCGTAAACAAAATGGAAGATGCTTCCATTTCTATCGTAGATATGCTAGTAAAATATAGAAGATAAACAAATAACAAATTTCAATATGAAAGGTATAGGAAAAATATTATTATACGTCTTTGCTGCATTGGCACTTATTGGCTTTGTTTGGGTGTTATTTTCGCCTAACGCTGCCGGTGCTGATATAGACAAGGCAAGCTGGATGGATAATCCGCTAACCACATACATGATTTGGGTTTCTATCATCGCGATCGTGGTTACGACGCTTATCTTCGCTTTCTATAAAGTGATAGATTTAGTGAAACATCCTTCGCATGTTAAAGAAGCTGTATACGTAGCTGGTGCCATTTTAATAGCAGCAGTAATCGGATTTATCTTCTCTGGTAGCGAGGAAGTATTCACTCCAAGAGAAACAGTTACAGGTATGCAATCTAAATTGATTGGTACAGGTATCATAATGACAGGTGTATTATTAGTAACAGGTCTTGTATTCCTAGCATGGGATACGATTAAAGGATTGTTAAAAGGTTAAAACATGGCAAGAAAAGAATTACCCGAAGTAAACGCTAGTTCGTTAGCAGATATCGCATTCTTGCTATTAACGTTCTTCCTTATTGCTACCTCTATGGATAAGCAAGAAGGAGTACAGCGTCAATTACCGGATTTGACAGTTGAAAAAGAACCGATTAAAATCGAACAACAAAACGCGATTGAATTTGTTGCAAATGCCTTCGGACAAATTCTTTATAAAGAAGACCCTGATAAAATTCGCCAAATCAACATCAAGGAAATCAAGGAATTGGTTATGGAGCATGTTGATAATGGTGGGGGTGTAGATGCAGATGGGAATCCATGTACGTATTGTATGGGAGGACCCGATGGTAGTAAATCTGCTCTTTTATCAGATCATCCTAGCTCGGCAGTTATATCGGTTAAATTCGATAAAGGAACAAGTTGGGAAGATTATATGGCACTGCAAGGTGAGATAGAAGCTGCTTATAGTGAATTGAAGGCAAAATACGTTCAGAGAACTTATAATAGAGACTGGAGCTTAGTGGTAGCAGATCCATCTAAATCTGAAAATGATGGAGATAATGCAATTATCGCAGATGCTAATTCTAAATATCCCAAAATTATTGCTGAACCAAAACCAACTGATGCAAATCAGTAGGATTAATCATTTAATTTAAAACAAAATGAAACGTAAATTTCAACGAGAAGGTGGTGACGGAACTCCAACGATTTCAACAGCCGCTTTACCAGATATCGTTTTTATGCTATTATTCTTCTTCTTAATTGCTTCTGCAATTAAACCAAGTGAATATGATAAATACGTGAAATTAGAGCCAGCAAAAGCATCTGAATTAACGGATATTGTTAAAAAGGATATGATTGCCTATCTATATATCGGGATACCAAGAGATAAAAATAAGTATCCACAGGATTATATGTTGTTATTAAATGATAAACCTGCTCAAGTAAGTGATATTAGAGGATGGATCGGTGATGAAGCTGGTAAGAAAAGTGGTCAGGATTTAATGGATTATGGTTTAACGACGCAAATGACAATTGACAAAACTGCAAAAGTAGGATTTGTTCAAGCGATCAAAGAACAGTTGAGTTATGCACAACAGTTCAACGTAAGTTATGCCGGTATCGAGGGAGATCCAACCGTAGAATAAATTGATTATCATTCTTAAAATAATAAAAACCACTTTTTCGGAAGTGGTTTTTTTTTGCTAAAATTTATCGGATTGCCTAAATATTTTATTTTTATTTTCTGTGTATAAACTTAATCTGATCAGGTTTCGAAAGCGTTTTTCTATATTTGTAACTTATTAATGGCTAAGAAAAAAAAGAATATAAAATCTAGGCTTATACATCATTATAGATGGATGCTAGTAGATGATAGTACGCGTGAAGCTAAGTTTTCTATGCGTATTACCATATTGAACCTTCTTTTGGTTTTTGCTTTTCTAACAACTTTGCTTTTCGGATTAGCTTATGCGGTGCTTAAGTTTTCACCATTGAAAACCTATTTCATTGATGAAACAATCACATTTGATCAAGTTAAGTCTGAAAAAGAAATCTTAAGGCTAAATGAAAAAATTATAGCGATTGAAGATACCTTAAGTCGAAATAATCTTTTCATACAACATTTGCAAAAGGTTGTATCTGGTGATTTAAAAGCTGCCGAGGTAGATAGTTTAATGTCCAAAAGCACTCCCGTCTTATTAGATGATAAAAGCCTCAAAGCAAGTGCAGAAGATTCTTTGTTTAGAGCTCAAATTGCGCAAGAAGAGTTAGAGTCATTAAAAAATACCACAACCACTAATAATTTAGCCACCTTATATCCACCTGTTCGTGGTATCATTACAGGAAAATATAGCATCAGCGAAAATCATTTGGCTACAGATATTGC
>CAZKJO010000003.1:52746-67979 GCA_964553105.1 uncultured Weeksellaceae bacterium
AAATTACTTTCTAAATTTATCTCTAAGCAAGAGCAAGCTTGGATAACAAATGCTGTTGAAAGTCAAGAAAAGTTATTGATTGATTTAGTTAAAACTGCTAAAGCCACCAAGTTTGGAATGGATCATGATTTTGAATCCATAAAATCCCACCAAGATTATATAAAATCTGTATCGATTCAAGATTACGAAGATTTAAAGCCTTATATAGATCAAGTTAGAGAAGGTGATAAAAATATTCTCTGGCCCAAAAAGCCGTCTTATTTTGCAAAAACTTCTGGAACAACTTCGGGCGCTAAATACATTCCGATCACCAAAGATTCCTTGCCTTATCATATCAAAGCCGCAAGAAATGCTTTATTAAACTACATCGTTAACTCCAAAAATGCTGATTTCGTAAATGGTAAAATGATTTTTCTACAAGGAAGTCCTGTATTAGAGGAAGAAAATGGCATCAAAATGGGTCGTCTTTCTGGTATTGTTGCACATTATGTTCCGTCTTATCTACAAAAAAATAGAATGCCATCTTGGGATACGAATTGCATCGCGCAGTGGGAAGAGAAAGTAGATGCAATTGTAGAAGAAACCATGACCGAGAATCTTACCGTAATTGGCGGGATTCCACCTTGGATTTTGATGTACTTCGAAAAACTACAAGAAAGAACAGAAAAGAAAATTGGAGAAATTTTCCCTAATCTTCAGCTCATCGTGACCGGTGGAGTTAACTACGAGCCTTATCGTGAGAAAATGAATCAGTACCTGGGCAAGAAAGTAGACATAATACAAACTTATCCTGCATCTGAGGGCTTTATTGCTTATCAAGACCAATTGGGTAAGGAAGATTTGTTACTGCTCTTAAATCACGGTATTTTCTATGAATTCGTTCCAGTAGAAGAATTTGGTAAACCAGATGCCAAAAGATTGAATATTGGCGAGGTTGAATTAGACACCAATTATGCAGTTATTTTGACTACCAATGCTGGATTGTGGTCTTATAGCATTGGTGATACCGTTAAATTCACTTCACTTGAGCCATATAGAATCGTAGTTACAGGAAGAATTAAACATTATACATCAGCTTTTGGTGAGCATGTGATTGCTCAAGAAGTTGAGAATGCCTTAAAAAATACATTAGAAAAGTATAAAGCTACGGTTTCTGAATTCCATATCGCGCCACAAGTCAATCCAAAGAATGGATTACCTTATCATGAATGGTTTATTGAGTTTAAGGAATTACCGGAAGACTTAGAAAAATTTAAAAATGAACTCGATCAACAAGTCCAAAATCAAAACCCTTATTATTTTGATTTGATCGATGGAAAGGTTTTAAGACCGTTGGAAATCTCATTTGTTGAGGACAATGGATTTAATTTATACATGAAATCTCAAGGAAAATTGGGAGGTCAGTTTAAATTACCACGCTTAGCCAATGATAGAAACATTGCAGATGGACTTCAACCCTATATAAAATAAAATTATGCAGGATATTATTGATTTCTTTTTATCGCCCTATGCTGAGGCTACCACGTTTGATATCATTTTAGAAATCACTGCTGCTTTTTTTGGGGTATTGAGTGTAATCTTTGCTAAAAGAGGAAATATTTTAGTTTTTCCAACAGGAATCATTAGTACAGGAATTTACATTTATATCACCTATGTGGTAGGTTATATAGGGGATTTTACTATTAATATTTACTACACCGCCATGAGTATTTATGGTTGGGTCTTATGGTCGAATGTAACTCAAGAAGATCAATTAAAAATTTCTTGGTCCGATACCAAAGATTGGCTTTGGACGATAGGCATCTTCTTATTTACCATGGCATTTGTGATTGGAATTTATATATACTTTGATAAATTCGAGGATTGGACCAATTATTTCGATGTTCTGACAACTGGTTTAGCATTTGGGTCTATGTGGCTAATGGCAAAAAAGAAAGTTGAAAACTGGTTGGGATGGATTATTACGGACTTGATTTCAGCTCCTTTATATTTCGCCAAAGGTTTGGGCTTCACGGGAATACAATTCATTATTTTTCTTATCTTAGCCATACAAGGTTATCAACTTTGGAAGAATGCTGTTGGAAAAGTGAAGGTGGAATAGCCTACAAACCTAGGTAGGAATGTTTGTTTTTAAAATGTTATATAACATTTTGTGCCCATTTAGATTTAAGTTTAAACTCAAGATGTGTCTAAAGAATATCAGCATAACAAAAGCCTAAAGAATTGGGCTGAAGATGATCGTCCCCGTGAAAAATTAATGCTTAAAGGAAAAACCTCATTATCGGATGCCGAGCTTTTGGCGATCATAATGGGTAGCGGAAATAAAGAAGAAACCGCTGTAGATTTAGCTAAACGTATCCTGAATGATGTTCAAAATAATTGGCATGAATTATCTCGTTTGAGCCTCAAACAATTAATGAACTATAAAGGTATTGGCGAAGCCAAAGCCATCAGTATTATTACGGCACTAGAAATCGGAAATCGAAAAGCTTTACAATTCGCATTAGAAAAGCCCAAAGTTACCAGTAGTTCAGAAGTTTTTGATGTACTTAGACCTCATTTAGCAGATTTAAACGTTGAAGAATTTTGGGTTATGTTTTTAAATCAAGCCAACAAGGTGATTTCTATTGAAAGAGTTAGCTCAGGTGGAATTAGCTATACCTTAGCAGATCCTCGTTTGATTTTTAGAACGGCTTTAGAAAAATTCGCGACAGCTATTATTGTGGCTCATAATCATCCAAGTGGTAACATAAGACCGAGCGAACAAGATATTAGGCTGACAAAAAAGTTAGTAGAATGCGGGCAAATTTTGGATGTGGCGGTTTTAGACCATTTAATTGTGACGCAAAAAGACTATTTTAGTTTTCGAGACGAGAACAAAATGTAAAATGAAACAAGAAATTTGGGTTTATTCAGCAAAGCAATCTCCAAGGCTAAACTATGTTTTGAATTTTATCTCAACGATTTGGGATATTGCCTTTCAAGTAACCTCAGATATTGATGAATTCACTCAAATTGAATCCGCTAAAGTTAATTATTCACATCAGGATTTAGGTGGGATTCAAATTCAGCCACAAAAATTACTATTCGAAAAAGAATTAAAATTATTTGACTTTTCAAGTTTAGAATTGGACAGTTTTGCCATGATATTCTTTCTGCTTTCGCGTTATGAGGAATATGTGATTCAAGAAAGAGACGCTCATAATAGATTTTTAGGAAGTTCATCTTATTTATTTAAAACCAATCGATTAAAGTTGCCTTGGGTGGATGTTTTAGTTGAAAACTTAAAAAGCTCATTGTATGAGCGCTATCCAGATTTAAAATTTAAACAAAAGGAATTCAAGAAGCAATTGACGATAGATATCGACCAAGCTTATTTATACCAAAACAAGAGTTTTAAGCGATTTGTTGGCGCTAATCTACGCGATGCACTTAAATTAAACTTGCTTTCGATAGCGCGAAGAAAATTAAGCTATTTCTATCTCATAAAAGATCCTTGGGATGTTTATCAAGAGTTAGAAATAAATTTCGCGAACGAGGTAAATAAACCTATTTTCTTTTTCCAGGTGGGTGATTATGCCGAATTTGATAAGAATTTGAATTTTAATAATAAAACATTTCAAAAATTAATTCAAAATACCAACAAATGGGCATCAGTGGGTCTACATCCGTCTTATCAATCCAATCAAGATGCTTCGATTTTGAAGACAGAAGTACAAAGACTTGAGCAAGTTTTGGGGAAACCTGTTGCTAAGTCGAGACAGCATTATATAAAACTCGATTTACCTTCTACTTATCATCATTTGTTAGAGAATGGAATTCAAGAAGATTTTAGTATGGGGTTTGCTGATCAAGTGGGCTTCAGAGCAGGAACAGCGCATAGTTTTAATTGGTATGATTTGAGTCAAGAAAAAGAAACTAACTTAAAAATTCATCCTTTTTGTGCTATGGATGTCACCTTCAAGAATTACTTAAAATATTCTCCCAATCAAACGTTTGAAAAAATAAAAGAACTGAAAAAAACAATCCAATCAACGGGTGGAAGTTTTTGTATGATTTGTCACAACGAGAGTTTGTCTGATTTTGGGGAGTGGAAAGGCTGGAGAGAAAGTCTTTTGTCGAGCTTTATTTCTTAAATAGACTTAGATATTAAATTTTGAGATCAATAAATTCCTTGTAATTTTAAAGTTTAAATAAATCCTTTGTTTCAATACATACCACATTCTGACATAGATTTCCAGCGATACAATGATTGTGTTGCAAATAGTTTGGAGCCAATTGTTTACGCAGAAAGTTGGTTTTTGGATATCGTTACCCAAAAGGATTGGGACATTTTGGTTTATAATAATTATGAGGCTGTGATGCCGATTCCATATGCAAGAATGAAGCGCAGTTTTTGGAAGAAAAGCTTGGTCCAACCTTATTTTGCTCAACAATTAGGCGTGATTTCTAAAGTTCCTATAGCAAAAGAAGTTCATTTAGAATTCTTAAATGAACTAAAGAAATTAAAGCCATTGGTTTATCATTTAAATTATTTACAAACCTCTATATTAAGTGATTTGGGACTTAGGACGCGTAAGAATTATGTCTTAGATTTAAATAAATCTTATGAAGAATTGTATTATGGTTTTTCTACCAGTAAGCGGCAAGGTGTAAAGAAAGGAAAGCAAAATAATTTAAAGGTTTCTAATATCACTATTGATGAGTTCGTCTCTTTTCAAGCTAAACATATGCCCCTAAAAGAGTCAGCTCAGATTCTTAAAAAGAAAAAACAACTTTTTGAATATTGTCTCAACCGCAATTTAGGTGAAATATATGCGGTTAAGAAAGAAAAAGAAGTTGTTTCAGTCGCTTTTTTCACTAAGTATAGAAATAAATTTTACTACTCTCAATCTGCTGCAAGTGAGATGGGCAGGAAGTTATTCGCTACAGATTTTATACTTAACTATATCATCGAAAAACACGCAAACACGCCTACAATTTTGGACTTTGAAGGATCAGAAATTCCAGGCGTCGGCAAGTTTATGGAGAGATTTGGAGCTGAAAATCATCCCTACATCGTTGTTTCCACAAAACAGTGAAATAATCTTACTTAAGATCTGTCTTGGTTAACCTAACCTCAAAGTTTTTTTCAGGTAACACCGGAATCTTCAATGTGCTTTTTTTAAGATCTTGTTTGGTATAAATCGCGCACATCGAATTGGCTACATGATAAATGTTTTGGTGAATTTTCTTATCCGTTCCATCTAAAATAGCTTTGTAAACTTCATACCTCACATCTTCTGGCGAGTAAGCATAATCATGCCATACAACCACGGAATTTTCATGTACTAAATGCTTGAATACCTTTTCTGTGTCAGATTTAACGTAGTCATAATGATGGTTCCCATCAATAAAAATCACATCAAATTTCTTATTTAATCCCGCAAAGTCAAACTCTTTTGAATCTCCAACTAAGTGGGTTATACGTGGATTGTCTTTGGATAAAACTGCTTGTGCTTTGGCGTAGTCTTCATGTAATCCCAATGCCATTAATTCTTCATTAGAAAGATTTAAGGTGTAACAAACAGAAGTTACATCTGCAACATTGTTAGCACTTTCACCACGCCAAGTTCCGATTTCAAAATACTTACAATTAGTAACTTTTTGACATAAAATGCGCAATAGAGCCAAATCTGTTGGCATAGATCCTCCACCCAAAAAACTGACATTTGGAATTTCAAAAGTATTTGAATCAGATATATCAGACAGCTGAACCTGTTTTAAATAGTGGCTATGACCATAAGTTGCCTCGAATTTTCTTTTCCAAGCATCGTTTCGGTCCAAAATCAAATTAATGAGCGATGGTTGGTTGACGATTTCAGATAGAAAATCAAGAAGTTTTTGAAATTTATTCATTATTATAAATCAAATTAATGATATAGGTTAAATGTAAGGCTTTAGCACGTGTTGTATAAACCTGTGACTTACAAAATTCGGAAAATTCCTCATGAAATGGAAGCTGTAAATCCCAAGCGATGTCTATTGCTTTTTTCATCTCCTTCTTATAGTAATCTTGTAAAGCCGTAGATTGCTCAAACCAATACTGCTCTGGAGCCATGTTGAATTTTAATCTAAAATCTTTAGATAAAAGTTTTCGCCAACCAAATCGAATACGCATATACTCTCTTTCATATTTAAATTTCCAATGAGCATTTGGTTTAGAATGAATACTTTCTAATTTGAATTGCGTCCATGATGGATGAAATTTTAACATCCAATCAATATAAATCTTTCGTTTATATTTTAATTCGTAGGGTAGAGACAGAAGGAAATTTAAAACATCTTGATCTATAAAAGGAGCTATGTTATAAGAAAATTGTTCCAGACCCCAAACGCCAGAAGCAGCCCCACAAAAGGCACGTTCGTATAATTTAAATTCCTCTTCATTGTTATATTTCTCAATGATTTGTGCATCAAAATCAAAATGACGAGCCATAATTGTTGCGTTGATTCTGCCATACGATAAATCAGGTGGAGACATTTGAGTAGAACTCAAAAACGCACCCATCACACCATCTCCAATATGTCCAGAATGGATAAGGCCGAAGTCTTTATTCCAGAATTTATCGATGCCAAACATCACATGCGCTGGTCCAGAATATAAAGCCGAGCCTCCAATTTCCTTGTTTATATTTTCGATATCAAATAAATGCTCAAAGGAATCTAAGGCGTAAAAATGATGCTCCAAATTATAGACTTCAGCGATTTCCTCAGCGATAGTTTGATCTGCATAACCTAATTGACTACAAGTAAATGCCGTTTGTTCTTCAAAGCCTAAATCATGCGCCATCAGTGTAGTGACACGTGAATCTAAACCACCGCTCAGCGTCGTGAAATGTTGTTTTTGATGGTCTTTGTCTTTTCGATATTGCAGAGAGACTGCTTCTTGAATTAATTCTTCGAAATCACTTAAAATCTTATCGTAAGATGAATTATTATTCGGCTCGGAAACAAAGGTTTTATAGGATTCGATAGAAATTTCTCCATCTTTAAAATTTAAAATACTGCCAGGCGCTAGTCTTTTTCCTTGTTCTACCCAAGATTGTGTAGAACCAAGATAGGCATAAGCTAAGAAATTATACGTTGAAAGCGGACTTAAAGTCATTTCTAGCTGTTGAGACTTCAAAAGTTGAATTAAGTTAATCTCATCATAGGAAAATACAAAGCTGCCACTCTTATGATAATAACTAAAGTTTTTATTTCCAGTCATGTCATTAAATAAGCTCAATTCACTTGTCTTTTTATTGAGAATAAAACCATGAAAAACGCCTTTCAGAGGCTTTAATTTTTGAGCTAGATTTAAATCTTGTGAAATAAAGTAATTCACCCAATCTTGTGCATTGTGAGCAAATTCTTTTATGTTTAAAATCACTCCATCCAATCCTATAATAAAATCATCTGTTTCTGTAAAGATTTTATCCTCCACAAATTGATCATTTGAATTTCGACCAAAGGAAAATTCCGCGAACGACATTTCAGTTTTATCCAATGCTATATTTCCACCGAAAAATCCTCTCATTTCTTTGAAATTATACTTTGATAAACTTGATCAAATCTTTCTGCAACACGTTTTATTGAAAAGTTATTTACAACATAATCATGCATTTCATGGGCAGAAGCATAATTTTTCTGTTGAATTAAATCTTCCATTTTGTTCACAAGCTCATCAACATCGTTAGAAGGAATAATTTCTCCAAAGTTTGATGGGAAAAACTCGCTGATTCCTCCTACATCGCTGGCAATAACTGGCGTTCCAACTGCAAAAGATTCAATAATAACACAGGGTTGATTTTCCTTAAAACTGAATAAAATAAATGCATCTGCTTGTTTCATTTTTTGAGAAACCTCTTGATGAGTTAACGTTCCAAACGTTTTAATGTAATTTTGCAGTTGTTGTTTTTCAATAAATTCCAAAATTGGTTTTAAATCTCCATTTCCACCTATGTGAAACTCAAATTTATATCCTTTATCAGCTAATATTTTCACTGCATTTAGTTGTCCAGTTATGTTTTTATGACTGTCCAACAACATAGAGACATGTAGAAAAATCGGAACTTGATTTAAGGAATCCGTTTTTGCTTCAAATAATGTTGTGTCTACGACATTAGGTATAACTTCAAAATCTCCTTTTACGCCTTGGTTTTTCATAGCTTCATGAAGTTTTCGGCTAACGGGTAGAATTTTAACGGCATACTTTCCAAGAATTTTGTAGAAGAAACGTTTAAACCAACTCATTTTTCCGTAGAATTCAGTGGAATGCTCGGTAATTACATATTTTTTTTGATGAAATAGTCGCTGAATTAAAACCCAAAATAGGTTGTAATACATCACATTCGCGTGAATTAAATCAATCGCCCCAATCTCCTTTTTTCCAAGTTGATAACTCCTGAATTTTCGAAAGAAATTTATAATCGAATATTTAGATTTGGGGAAGAACACAATGACTTCTTGGTAATTTTCGTTTGTTTTATGTTTTTCAATAATGTTTTTATCAATTTCTTTATCACCTTCCACATGTAGCACACTTACTTTATGTAAACTACTCACAGCCTTTGCATGGCGCTGAACAAAATCACCATTTAAACCTGATATCCTGTTGGGAAACCAAGTTGAAACAAATAATATGTGTAGTTTATTCGCACTCATATTTTAAATACCAAATAAAGTAAGCTAGGTTTAAAACGCTAGAAATAATGAGTGATATACAAGTGGCCCAAGTTGCGCCCAATAAGCCATATTTAGGAATAAATAAAAGGTTTAAAACCACAGCAAATACCAAAGTAATGATGCCACTAATGGTATTGAATCTTGCCTTACCAAATGCTGAAATCATGTTTCCTAAGGGAACTCTGAACAAGATAGAAACACAAACGGCTGCCATCAAGTACATAAAGATTTCAAACGGCTGATAATCTTCTCCAATAAAGCTAAAAAGCCATTCGCCTAAGAAATAAGAAACTAACATTCCGGCAACAGAAATGGCAAGAAATAAGTATAAATAATTGATATAATAATTCTTAAGAAAATCTCGATTCTTGTAATTACTCGCAATTTTGGTGAAGTCGGTTCGCATGAAAATTACAGGTAAAACCAATACATTTAGCGGAATTAATCCGGCGACATTGTATTCGGCAACAGCTTCGTTGTCTATCATATCACGAATTAAGTAAATATCTACAAAGAAGACCATTTGGGATACCACTCCAGAGAAACTCGTGAGCATCGCATAAATCCAATAAGACTTTTTAGGAAAATCAAAGTTCCATTTAAGATTAAATTTGGGTGCGCCGTATAGGATGCTATAGATAATAAAAGTAATAATAGGAGCAATGACCAATGAAATGACGTATCCCACTGCTTTAAATAGATAAGTCAGCGCAAATGCCAAAACAAATAGCGTAATGCTATTCATTATATCATATTGGCCGTAGCGTTTATTCTGGAAATCTACGCGCATCTGTGCAGATTGGTGATTATTGAGAAATAAAGCTAAAACTCGTCCGAGTAAAATACACAAGAATAGCATCGTTGCCTCTTCGCCTTTAGATAAAAAGCTAAGGAAGGGGACAATTAATAAAATTAAGATGAAAGTATTTACCAGTCCTTGGCTAAAAGAGTAGTCTATGACTTCTCGGCGTTCCTCGTCGGATTTGGCAATAGATCCATATCGTAATAATCCAGAAGGTGATCCAAAGCCCACAAAAGGAGTGAAAAAGGCAATCATAGTGATGGAATAAACCACTTGTCCTAAGACTTCTTTCTCAATGTAAATAACGACAAAAACCTTGATTAAAAATAGAGTGAACTTATTAAATAGCGTCGCCGACATGATCCACGAACCACTGTTTTTATGAAAATCCTTAATGAAGTTTATAATGCCTTGCATGGAAAAGTTGAATAACGCAAATGTAGATAAAATCGTATCGTTTATGAAACTTCTGTTGAGGGCAAAGATTTGAGATAGATATAACGCTATAAGAAAGATTGAATGCTTATCACATATGCACAAGGAGGAAAACCTTAATTTTGCAACTTCAAAATTTAATTATGGACAAAGCGAGAATAGAACATGTTTTCTTTGATTTAGATAATACTTTGTGGGACCACAGAGGAAACTCTGAAGTTACCTTAGAGCAAATGTTTAAGGACTATGAAATAACAAAGAAGTATAAAGTGACATTTGAGGAATGGCATGAGGTGTTTTATGAAATCAACGAAAAGCTTTGGGTGGATTTAAGTGAGGCGAAAATTTCCAAAGATGATTTGAGGGAAAGAAGATTCAAAGATCCTTTTGCTCATTTTGATATTCACGAAGAAGGTTTGGGATTGGAGTTTGAGGATGAGTATTTAGCTCGAATGGGTAAAATGAAAGGTACAGTAGAAGGTGCGCAAGAAATCCTTGAATATTTAAGTGATAATTATACCATTCACATTATAACTAATGGATTTATTGAGGTTTCAGAAGCTAAATTAATTAATGCTGATTTATTAAAATACATTACAACACTTACTTGTGCAGATGAAATTGGCGTAAGAAAACCAGATGCAAGAATCTTTGATTTGGCTAATAACAAAGCAGGTTCAAACAAAGATAAGGCTGTGATTATTGGTGATGATTGGGTAGCGGATGTAGTAGGTGGAACCAATTTTGGTTGGCAAGCCATCTATTTAGATTGTTTTGATGAAAAGCCAAGTTTAGAAGGAGTTCCGATTATAACTTCCTTAATGGAAATAAAGGAATTACTATAAAAACAAAAACGCCCATTATCCAAAAATAATGGGCGATTTTTATATAAATAGATTAGTTTTATCTAATAACAAAACTAAAGGTTGCTTTTTCTTTCATTTTTGCGGCATCATTCATTAAACCAACTTTCAAGAAATATTTCCCAGCTTTTAATTCTTCATTAAATGCACCTTCTCTTGCAGGAATAATAACATTGTCTAATCTATCTACTAAATAGTACAATGCATTAGGGTTGTCACTCTTAAATTCGATTTGAACTTTGCGGGTTTTGTCAATGTTTAACTCATTAGAAGATTGTTTATCGCCAACAACCATCCCATCAAACTTTAAAGTTTTAACGTTTACAACGTCTTGCCCCAAGGTTCTTGTATCTTGAACTTGCTCAAAATTAACGTTAGCCTCAGGGTTTTTAAGTTTCTTATCTGCTGGAGCTTTTTGCTCTACCGGCGTAATTTCTGCTCCATAAGTTCTTTTTTTCTTTTTCTCTTGCGCTTGTACACCTGCCATAAATATAAAACCTAAAGCGGTGCTTAATATTATTCTCTTTGTCATGTCATTTGATTTCCCATCAAATATTCAATATATGTGCCAAAGAGGAAATAAAATGCTGATTGTCTTAATGTAATAAAGTTTTTCAAGTTTAAGATTTGTCTTTTTTGCCTTGAAATTTCATTACATTTTGTTTAATACCCTCTTTTAGAGATAACCAAAAATAGTTGAAAAACGACTTGGTTTGATCGCGCTCTACACTAACAATATTATTTACTTTAGAAGAATCATCCTTATCATTTTTAACTAAAAAGTTGGCTATTGCACTCCAGAACCCTTTCTTTTCATTCTTTCTATTCAATACATCTACCTTCAAGTCATCATAATTCATATCCATCCGACCAGTACTTTTGATGTCATTTCCTTTAAAATCAAAAGTGGTTAACTGAACCTTGCCATCTAATTTAGCTTTCATGTTAGGAATTAAAAAGCCATCAAGTGATTTCGCGTCAAGGTTTTTGACAGAACCTTTAATCCTAAAATGATCGGCCGGTTGGTGAACATTAAAAGTCCACTCGATGTGGGTAGGAGCATGTCCCATAAATTGAGCATCTAAATTAATACTCACTAAATCCTTAGAAGGGATTTTGTTATATAAATTTCGAATGTTTCCATGGAGTTGGGTAAAATGTATTTTGCCCGGTGCTTGATTCCTATCAACATGTTCTTCGTAGGATAATTTTGCATTCTTGATTTGAATATCATCTATTGCTAACTCCATTTTTAATTTGCGCAACATCTCCGAATATAGAGGTTTTCGACCTGTTTGATCAGGCATTAATTTATTTCTATAAATGCTTAAATCTGGTGAATTCAAGGTAATCTGATTGGCTTTAATAAAATTATCTTCCTTGTCGAAAGAGTAATCATAATCAGAAACAACCACCTTTGGAACATCCAAATTAATGACATCTTTCTCCTCTTTAATATGCTTTTGAAACTCTGTTCTACTATAGTTCGGCGTAATGCTGAGTTTATTGAAGGTTGCTATTTTATCCTCTACCTGAATATCTTTAATATGAATTTTATGTAAGTCACTAATGGCAGCATTTAGGTCTTTTGCGTCTAAATGAATAAACTTATAAGTAAGATGATTTTGATCTTCTTCTGGTGCTGTCAAAATTCGAATATCTTTAAAAAAAGCATTGGTTTTGTCAAACTTTATTTTTGGTTTTCCTCTATCATCTAAGAAATCAAAAGCTGTTTCGCTGATGTTAAATCTAGCAATATTAATCACCTTATTAGCAGCCTCTACTTTTAGTTTAGCTTTCTTGGTTTGACGTTTAGAATTATTGACTTTAATGGTTGCATTGCTTAAAAAACACTCCTCAAAATTAATGGTATCCGCAGAGAACACATGGCCTAATTCCTTTCCAGTAAGTTCTAATTTATCGAAATCAACCTGAATTCCTCTATCTTTTAAAGCCAGTTGCGAATTGCTTAATTTAAACTTAGAATCATCTATTTCTATGCGTCCAATATGTAAATCTTGGGTTTCGCTTAACGCAATTAGCAAACTATCCGACTGAATGCTTCTTAGGGCAAAATTAAAGTCCTCCTCGGTTTCTTTTGGACGAGATTGAACCATCAAGTCTTTTAAGCTTAATTGGGTGGCATTAAGTTGAGCTCTTATAAAGCCATTCTTGTCCTTAAAGGTGATTCCAGAAAAGCCCACTTCGAACTTATCTAGCTTAAGAACTAAGTTTTTGCGATCTTTATTTTGCGGAATCTTGGTCGAGTCAATTTTAGATTGATCAATTAAAAAGAAAGCATTCTTAATCGAGCTTCCAGAAATTTGAATCGTATCACTTGTTAGTAATTGGCGGTAATTTAAACCTTTTAACTCAAGCTCTTCCACTTCTATTTCTATACCCTTGTCTTTAAGTTTAACCTTGGCATCTTTCAGCGAAAAATTACCAAATAAAATATTGGTATTGAGTTTTCTATATTCTAAATTAATGTTTTCTGGCAGTTGAGCTTGAATAAAATCTTTAACCTTGTTAGTGTTCAAATAATTATTGAAGAAAAAGCCAGCCACACCCATAGCTAGCAAAATACCTAAAATTAGAAGGATGATTTTCTTTTTGCTCATATAGTAAAAATACTAATATTATGAATATAGCTGTATTGAATCTAATATTTAACTATCGATTCTTATGAAAATATGGATTATTAAATGTTTTAAGCTAAATAATGTTCACTAATCTCATCTAAAACGCTTAAAACATCATCTTTGTCAGGTAACTGAACTAATTTAGTTCTGAAAGGTTTAAAATGATCTACACCTTTAAAGTAATTAGCATAATGCCTTCTCATTTCCAGAATACCTGTACGGTCACCTTTCCACTCACAAGACCAAATCACATGTTTACGAACCGCTTCAATTCTATCTTGTAGCGTTGGAGGATCTAAAATCTCACCAGTTTTAATAAAGTGTTTGATTTCTCTGAAAAACCAAGGATTTCCAATGCTGGCTCTACCCACCATAACACCATCTACACCATAGCGGTTTTTGTATTCTAGTGCTTTTTGAGGAGAGTCAATATCTCCATTCCCAAAGATTGGAATATGAATTCTCGGATTATCTTTAACCTTAGCAATTGGAGCCCAATCGGCTTCGCCTTTATACATTTGCGCACGTGTTCTTCCGTGAATAGATAATGCTTTAATACCAACATCTTGAAGTCTCTCTGCAACTTCGTAAATGTTTATGCTGTCATTATCCCAGCCTAATCGAGTTTTAACTGTAACAGGCAAATCAGTAGACCTTACGCAAGCTTCGGTGAGTTTTACCATAAGGTCAATATCTTTTAACACACCTGCTCCAGCACCTTTAGAAACTACCTTTTTAACTGGGCAGCCAAAATTGATGTCTACCAAGTCGGGTTTTACAGCAGCTACAATTTCTGTAGACATAGCCATAGCTTCCTCGTCACCACCAAAAATTTGTATTCCGATCGGTCTTTCGTAATCGAAAATATCTAATTTCATTTTGCTTTTGATCGCATCACGAATAAGTCCTTCGGACGAAATAAACTCTGAGTACATCAGGTCTGCTCCGTATTCCTTGCATAATCTGCGAAAAGGCGGATCGCTCACATCTTCCATAGGTGCGAGTAGCAACGGAAAGTCCGGTAATTCTATGTTTCCTATTTTTACCATAAATTTGTGGGGCAAAAATAAGGCATTTCTAATGAAGGACAACAATTCTACGCCGTCGAAAAAATATGTACGTCTTTTCGCTATCAGTTCACAATTAACGGCGACCATATTTGGTTTTGCCTTATTAGGATATGGGCTCGACTATTATTTTGAAGTTGAAAAGAACTACTTTACGCTTGGTGCAACGCTATTAGGTGTTTTCTTAGGTTTATATGTATTATACCAAGATGTTAAAAAATTAGATAGTTAAAAATGAAATACATTCTAATATTACTCGGAATTATAGTTCTTGACTTTTTCATTTTAGACTATATAGACCAATTTGAGCTCAAGTCATTTGTAGTTTTACATGCCAGTTTGCTCTTTTTGGGTGGAATTATAGCTTCGAGTTTGTATTTCTTAAAAGATAAAAAGGAATATTTAGGCCTCGTTGTGATGGGTGGATTTCTGATTAAAATGGGTGTGATGTTCTCCATTTTTATTTTACTTTACAATAAGGTAGGATTGACACAGGAGCAGATATTTAACTTTTTAGTAGTCTACGCTTTATACACAATTATGTACACATTGGTCTTTATTAAAAATCTCAATCCTAAATAAATGACAAAATACATATCGAAATATCTTTTATTATTAAATATTTCAGCCTATTTTTGCAAAATTATTGTAGGAAAGTAAATGAAATGCAGCAATTAAGATTTTTAACATTAGTTCTATCCTTTTTTCTTCTTCC
>CAZKJO010000004.1:0-3559 GCA_964553105.1 uncultured Weeksellaceae bacterium
GCATCAAGCTCAAATTTCTTTCTGAACTTGAAAGTATTGGTTAGGGATCCAGAGTAGAAATTGGACTTGTTCTCTAGTTTAATGTTATTATTTCTTGACTCAAAATCAGCAAAGCTTAAACTTCCATTTATTTTTAAGGTATAAACTTTATTGAATCTTTTAGAAGCATAAATAGAGTAGGACCAAGTGTTCTCAGGCGTTTCTGAGTTAAATGGTGTACTAAATTGTATTTGATCTGCGAAAAATCCTTCGGTTCTAATGTTGTCCGTCTTTTTAGAATAACTAAGACTTGTCCAAAGGTTGAAGAATTTAAAATAATTAAAAATGTTATAGCTCAAATTTACTTTTTGATATCTAGCTTCTCGCAAGTCAGCAGAACCTCTGTAAATATTAAAGTAACCTTGAATATCATAAGCTTCGGTCAATTCTTTAATTTGTGGAATTTCATAGGTGTGTTCGTAATTAAGCCTTAGCGAACTAGCATTATTAAAATTATATTCTCCATTAAAATGAGGTAAAACTCTCGTCAAATCAAGAGAACTATGTGTTTGAGTCCCCACATTTTCTGTCTTGAATTTGTGGATTCCAGCACCTAAATCAAATTTAAATTTATCGATTTTACGCGTATAAGTTGCGTCTGCATAGAGTTCGGTAAAGTCAAATTCCATTTGTGTTGGTGTAAACTCATTCTGAATTAATTGATCATTGTTATATAATGAATTATTTAATTTTTGATCATTTTTATTTAAACCTAACTTAATTCTAATATTACTTAAATTGGTAATTAAATGATTGTAAATCGCCAATCCTTGAAACGTATTGGATACTAATTCTTGGTTTTCGTTTAAGGAGTACAAATCGTTTATGGGTGTAAACTCAAAGAATCCAGCAAAGGGTTCTTCGGTAGCGGTTAGTTGTAAATCAGGAGATTCTTTTTGGTGCGAATGCGTTAAATACACCCCAAAATTATCGTCTTTTCCGACTTTTCTAATATAGCTCAACCTTTGGCTAACATTCGTGTTATCTCTTTGTTGTTTGGTTTTTCTAAAGATGCTCGCTTCTGTATCATCATTCATAAAACTATTGATGTCGCTTATGTTTTCTTGATTTTGCTCGTTGAAATTGATGCGATATTTCAGATTAGATTTAGAATTAATGGTGTAGTCTAATTTTAATCTAGAGATAAAAGAAAAAATATCCTGATTATTGGTCTTTTCGTCACGTTGGGTGAAATTAGAATAAATTCTTTCGGTACTGGATTCATAATTCAAGTTATTATCTGTTGCCAAGGCAAAAGCCGTGATGTTCATTTTTTTAATTGGTTCATAACCAAAGTGAAAAGCTCCTAAGTGATTGCTCATGCTCGTGGCTTTTTGCCCCGAACCGAACATCACATTCGCCATGCTCGAACGCAAGGCATTTGAACCTCCTTCTTCCATAAACTCAGAGATTCCGCCCAAGAATTGAAAGTAATCTTCGTTGGAGAAAACGGTTTTACCATAGGTATTGAAATCCGAAATCAATGTTGCATCGGTTTTAGGGCTAAACCTAAAGAGCTTTTCTTGTAAATCATAATGTTTATCGGCATCACCACCCAGAGAGACATTCCCAAAAATTAGATTTTTCTTGTCTTCTTTTAAGACAATATTCAGCTCTGGCTGCTCTTCGTCTTGCATGGAATTCGCAAAAGGATTGGCCTTAAACTTCTTATTCAACTGAATTTTATCTACAGCATCTGAGGGTAAGTTTTTGGTTAAAAGCTTGGTGTTTCCACCAAAGATTTCTCGGCCTTCTACTTTAATCGAACGTATTTCCTTACCTTGATAAAAAACTTTGCCATCTTCTACTTGAATTCCAGGTAATTTTTTTAAAATATCCTCTAGTGTTTCTTCACTTCCTGTTTTAAATGAATCGGCATCATATTCTATGGTATCACCTTTCACCTTAATAGGAATTCTACCTTGCGCCACAATATCCTGCAGTTTTATACTTGAATTTTGAAGAATAATCTCTTCGCGCATGTTTTTATTTAAAGTAATTTTTTTAAGAAGTGGTTCGTAGTTTACATGCTCAATTTCAATTTCATAATTTTTGCCACAATCCATTTCGAGTTTAAATTCTCCTTCTTTATCAGAAAAGGTAAATCCAGCACTTTTGTTATTTTCATCAAATGCCGAAATAGAGGCATCATATACCGGAAATTGTAATGAGTCTAAAACCATTCCGCGGTAGTTGCATTTCTCTTGTGCGGATAAAAAATTAAAGGATAAAATTAAAAATAGGAAGTAAAAATGAGTCTTTTGCATGTTTCTTTTTTAAAAAATATAATCCACGATTTGATAAGACGAATATAAAATAATTCTGCTACACAAAACATCCTAAAATAGGAGGGAGGAAGTTCATTGGGTTTAAATTCGTATATCCATGGAGCTGGATTTAAAAAAGTGAGTAAATCTCTGTTCGAAAACTTACTCACTATCATTTATTGTTTCAATAAAAAATTATAGATGTTTAATACTTTATTCGGTGTCAACGCCGCCACCCATCATTTCCTGAATTTTCTTTTGCATTTCTAGCATTTCTTTTTCAAATGCTTCTTGGGTTAATTCTTTACCACCTGAAGGTTTCGTGATTTTGATTTCCTCATCTCTCACGACTACCGAAAGAGCAGTAACACTAATGTCTACACCATTGGTTTTAAACTCAGATTTAAGAATTAAACCTGGTAAACCCCAAGTTCTGTCTGGCCCATCTTTAATCGTAATCTTTGGCGTAAACCAAGCTTTAGCAGAAATGGTATCATTATATTGCCCCATAGCTTTTCTGGTATTGAATCCGGCGATTTCTTCGTTCTCGCGCGTGATTTCCCAAGTATATTCTGGTAATTTATCTTTTACCAAATATTTAGTACCCATCACATCATATGGCTTCAAAAAGGTTCCTTCTTTTAAATCTTTATAAAAAACACCTTTGTCTTGACTCATAATTTGTTGGGTAATCATTCCTACAGGTGATTGCGCATTGCTAATTTTCTCAACCATCTCATAAGTAGATTCCTTACCGTTGGTTTTTAGGATATAATTAATCTTAATTCCATCGGCTAATTCTTGTCTAATTTGATCGGCTACTTGTGCACGATATTGCTGTGGAACATTTTGAATTACGGTTTCGGCATCCATGTCCATGCGCAATTCGTAGGTAACTTCTACAAATTCTGTAGATTTTTGTGCTTGGATAGTAATTGCTAAACAAGCAAATAAGAGTAGAAATATGTTTTTCATGATGATAATTTTATACATAAGACGAACAAAACATTTTTATGTTACAACCCGATATGTTAAATAAAACTCGAATTAATCGAGGCTTTTAGGTTTGCCAGAGAACAGGAGAGCGATACCTCCACCAATCAAAAAACCTAGCAAAAAATCGTACTCACTATCCCAAGTAAACATAATTATGCTACCAATAATGGCTATAATCAGACCAAGAATTCTATAAATATTCATAATTTGTTTTAGTGGTTAATCAGAAGTGTCAACCCCTTGAGAGTACATTTCTT
>CAZKJO010000004.1:3659-10672 GCA_964553105.1 uncultured Weeksellaceae bacterium
CCAGGTAAACCCCAAATATCTTCTGGTCCTGCTTTATAAGTGATCTGTGGAGCATACCAGGCTGTTTCTTCTTTGTCTTCACTTTTAATAACAGCTTTCCTTACTTTAATCCCTAAAATCTCTTTGGTTTCTCGTGTTAATTCCCATTCATAGGTGGGTAATTCACTTTTGATTAGGGTGAATTTACCATTAGCAGTAAAAGATTTGAAGGTAACTCCTGTATTATAATTAGAATATACCTTTTCGTCGGGCACACCAAATGTTACGGACATAGATCGGCCTTCGTTCATTTCAGTTTGATCATTTTTTATTTTTTCAACAAAAACAAATTGAGCTTCATTGTTATAGACAATCATTTCATAATCCCTTATTTCCTCCATCGCTTTTCTTAAGGCTTCAGCAAGTTCTGCATTATTTTTTATAATCTCTTGAGAAATGTCATATTTAGTTTGCTTTCCATATTTAATCTTCAATGCATCTTGTGCAAAGAATGGACTAGATATGAAAAGAATAAATGATAGTAATGTAATTTTAATATTCATAGTTTTTAGATTTAATTTGATGTATCTACGCCTTGAGAAAGCATCTCTTTTAATTTTTGTTGTTGTTCATCATAGAAAATATTGTATTCCTCTTGCGAAATACTTTTGCTATCCTTGGGTTGAGTGATTTTAATCGTATTGGCATCTAAAAATTCGATTTCCTGTGCAAATATGATTTCCGAATTTATACCATTCGGGCCGTCCCAAAGCCTTTCGTATTCCAAAATTAAACCTGGCAATCCTGAAATATCTAGAGGTCCAGCTTTATATGGAATTTCCGGAGCATACCAAGCAATACCTTTGGTCTTTCCATCTACATAGGTAGCTTTTCTAACTTCAATGCCTAAAATATTCTTTGTTTCTCGCGTTAATTCCCAATTGAACTCTCTCAGGTCACCTTTTATATAAGTCTCTTTTCCTCTAACATTAGCTTTTCTATAATGAGTTCCCGTGTTGTAGTTTGTATATCTAAGGTAAGATTCTCCGCCACCTAGACTGATGGATGATGAAAATGAACTGCCTTCAGTTTGTTGATTATTAATTTTTTCAACTAATTGGTATGTTGCTTCTTGATTGGAATAGATAAACTCATAGTCCTTAATTTCTTCTGACATTTTTATGTAATGCGCCCTGATATTAGGATTCGATTTGGCCTGCTCAGACATAGCTAATTTCAACTGATTACCATATTTAATCTTCAATGCATCTTGGGCAAACAAACCCGTGCTAAGAATTAAACAGATAAAAGTAAGTACACGCATAAATGTATTTGTTTTAAATATTTAAGCGGTAAGTTACAATTATTCAATAAATAAAGAAAAACTAATCTAAGTCTGTGATTTTTTTTCGGCCTAATATAAAATATTGCCAAGGCACGAATCTATGTTTCCAGAATCTTTTTCCGGGGCTCTTTCGAGATTTAAGATAATGCCCGACTTTCGCATAAAAACTAAAATGAGCTTTTAGAATAGCCATGAAATGCCCAAAACCTTCGTAACGCCAAAACACAAATGCAGTAACGCCATCCAATACCATTCGAGAAAAAACAACCGGTAGAATTTTATAGGTTGGAAGATTTCTGACTAACATCCATAAACTGTTTCTGAAGTTAAGATAAGTTTTGTTAGGACTATTGCTTAATGTTCCACCACCTACATGATATACAGAGGATTTACCAGTATAATAAATTTTTCTATCGGCGTTGTTGAGTCTCCAACACAAATCGATTTCTTCCATGTGAGCAAAGAAAGCTTCGTCAAAACCACCTTGTTCCCAAAAATCTTTGGATCGAATAAACATACAAGCACCAGTTGCCCAAAATATTTGAATTTCGTCGTCATATTGGCCATGATCTTCTTCTAATGTCCAAAACACACGTCCTCTACAATATGGATATCCAAAATTATCTAGAAAACCACCTGCCGCACCAGCGTATTCAAATTTGTTTTTATGATGAAAATCTAAAATCTTAGGTTGTGCTGCGGCAATTTCTTCATTTTTAAATAATTCAAACATAGGAGCAAGCCAATTCGCCGTAACTTCTACATCTGAATTTAATAAACAATAAATATCCGCATCAATGTTTTTTAAACCTTGATTATATCCACCAGCATAACCATAATTCTCTTGGTTTTTAATGATTTTAACCTGCGAGAAATTTTGTTCAACATAGTGAATAGAATCATCGGTAGAAGCATTGTCTATAATGTATATATCAGCTTCTTTAGAATGCTCGCAGACGGTAGCCAAAAACTGTTCTAGAAGTTTTCTTCCGTTCCAATTAAGTATGACGACAGCTATTTTCAATAGTGAATTCCTTTTTTATATTTCCACCTTTTGTGTGTCCACATATAATTGGCTGGATCTTGCTGAATGTTTTTCTCTAATAAATCAAAGAATTTATGAACGATTTCATTTTCTTTAAATTCATCACCATCTGGTGTAATTTCTATCACTTCATACTCATATTTGCCACGCTTGGGCTTGCTAATGTTTAAATATACAATCCCCATATTTTTTCGTCTGGCCAACTTATCAAAACCTTGGAAAACAGGTGTGGTTTGATTTAAGAATTGTAAATCATATCTAATGGCTTTCTTATAAGGGCTCTGATCTGCTACCATTAAAAATAGAGAATCTCCATCATTTGGGATTCTTAGAATTCCTTCGGTTGCCTTTTGCATTGGAATGGTTTCGCCATTGAATTTCTCTCTACTTTTCTTAATGATTTCGTTTACCAATTCATTTTTAGCAACATGATATACCGCAAAAATATTAGGAGTTGGAAGATGTATACCCAAACCTTTTAGCCATTCCCAATTAAAAACATGACCACACAAAACCATTACGTTTCGCTTTTCATCATAAATTCGTTGCATAACCTCTATATTCTTCACAGAGATGCGCTGGTCTATTTCTTCTTGAGAAATGGTGATGCCTTTTATGGTTTCAACCGTAAAATCACAAAAATTTTTATTAAACTGCTTAGAAATCTGTTGGATCTCCTTGTCTGACTTCTCAGGAAATGAGTTTTTTAAATTCTCAATAACTACTTTTTTTCTATACTTAATCACGTAGTTTTGAAGAAAATATAAAAAATTTGATAATTTATATAAGACTCCTAAAGGTAGAGCCGATAAACCGTAAAGTAGCTTCTTGTAGATTGTATTCATAGTGCTCAACAAAGGTATGATTTCTTTTATAATCAGCGATTTCAGAAGACTGAAAATTAGTTTAAAATCACATAGATTAAAATAACTATATTTGTTTTAATTAATTAGAACCAAAAAGCTATGAGTTTGAATTTATTAGACAGGATTAAAAATGAAATTACCACCACGGTAATTGATAAAATTAGTAATTATGTTGGCGAAAGTAGAGGTAATACTTCTAATGCTGTTACGGGAGCAATTCCAACTATTTTAGGATTCATTACAGAAAAGTCTAAGGTAGACAGCAGTGCTAATACTTTGGTAAACCTAGCAGCGAATAACGAATTAAATGATTTGTTTAAAGATTCTAACTTTACTGATGTATATGAGCGCAACAGAGACTCGCTAATGGTACAAGGAAAAACTTTGCTTTCTGCTTTATTCGGAGATAAAGAAGCAAAATTAAGTCAAGAAATAGCTAATTATGCGAGAATAGAAAAGGATGCTTCTAGCAGTATTTTAGCTTCAATCCTTCCGCTGATCATGAATGTGTTGGGCGAAGAGATTTCTAAACAAGGTTTGACTGCCGAAAGCTTATCTGGTTTATTTGCTGAGCAAAAAGAATCCATATTTGCCGCCATTCCGTCAGGTTTAGAATCTTTGGTTGGGGCTTTAGGCTTAGGTAAAATGGGAACTGTTGCAAGCGAGACAACTACTCGCGTTGCTCCAAGTATCCAAGAAAAACTTAGAAAAACCCAAGCAGAAGCCACGCGCAGAGTAAACGATGATATCGACCTTTCTGATGACGAGGATGATAATGAAGCAACTGGGTTCACCAAGTGGTTATTCCCACTTCTAGGAATTATTGTAGCGCTTGGATTATTGTGGTTGTTGATGAAACAATGTAATGATGATACAACCACTGAACAAGCTACAACCGAAATTAACACGGCAGATATTCAAAACTTTGCAACTTATACGCTGAATGATAATCAGGAGGTAGTTAATGCTGAAGCTAATCCTTTATTAAATGCGGAAAGCAATCCAATTATTATAGACAACGAAAATTATAAACTTATAGAGGATGGTTTTGTAGTTGATTCCAACGGAGATTTAGTTTATGATATGGATGGTGCTGCCATCAAAATCGTTGACGATTTAGCAGTTGTTTCAGGTGCTGTAAGTGGAGATTATGATGAGGCTAAAAATAGATTTGTTTATGATATTGGAGAGACAACAGAAATCGAATTGGCCGATGGAACTAAGATAAATGTAGGTAATAAGTCCACCGAATGGAAATTATTTGATTTTATCACCAACGATGCTAATTCAGTTTCTGATGATAAAACACAAGGTTGGATTACCATGGATAGAGTTTATTTTGAAACAAATAAAAATACCTTAGATGCTGAGTCTAGACAACAGCTAGATAATATTGCTGCTATTCTAAAGGCATATCCAAATGCAAAAGCTAAGTTCGGTGGATACACAGATAATGCTGGTGCAGATGATGTGAATATTCCATTATCAGATGCAAGAGCCAAGGCTGTTATGGCAGATGTAGTAAATTCAGGAATTGATGCAGGAAGATTATCTGCAGAAGGTTATGGATCTCTACATCCTATTTGTCCTGCGAATGATACACCAGCTTGTATGGCACAGAACAGAAGAGTAGATATTAGAGTTACGGCAAAGTAATTTTAAAAATATTTTAAAAGAAAGCCCCAAATTTTCGGGGCTTTTTTTATGTTTAAATTTAAAGTGTATTCAAAACACTTGCTTTAATTATTTAACTATATTTGTTAGACTTAACACGTTTTTTATGGCAGACTCAATACAATCATCAACTAGCAAAACCCAAAAGTTACCTAAGCCGGAACTTTCGATGGCCACCATTATCAATATGAGTATGGGGTTTATGGGGATTCAAATGGCATTTGGTTTACAAAACGGAAATGCAAGTAGGATTTTATCTAATTTTGGAGCAGATGTGGGGCAATTATCTTGGTTTTGGTTAGTCGCGCCCATCACAGGATTACTCGTTCAACCTCTTATCGGGCATTTCGGGGATCAAACTTGGACTTGGTTAGGTAGGAGAAAACCTTATATTTTAGTAGGAGCTATTTTATGTGCAATTGGATTGATCTTTCTTCCCAACGCCGCTTCTGTGACGCATTTTTTTGGTGCTAATGTTTTATTGCTGGCGGTTGCTTTTCTTGCTCTGATGGATGCTTCGGTCAACGTGGCCATGGAACCGTTTAGAGCTTTGGTAGGAGATATGCTTCCCAAAACACAAGGGACAATTGGTTTCTCTGTTCAAACTATTTTAATTTGTATTGGTGCGGTTATCGGATCTTTTCTGCCATGGGCTATGACCAATTGGTTTGGAGTTTCTAATGTCGCTCCAGAAGGATTTGTGGCGGATAATGTAATTTGGTCATTTTATTCAGGTGCGGCTATTTTGTTGCTTACGATTATTTATACCATCGTTACCATCAAGGAATATTCACCAAAAGAATTTGAATTATATTCTGAAGATGATAAGGATGTTGAAAGCATTGAAAATAAAAATTTAAGTGCGATTTGGGATGATTTTAAAACGATGCCGAACCGTATGAAAAAACTGGGCGCTGTTCAATTCTTTTCTTGGTTTGCCTTATTCACCATGTGGGTTTATACAACCTCGGCATTAGCAACGCATCATTATGGTTTATTGCCTTCTGATAGCAACTCTGCAACCTTTAACAAAGCTGGAGATTGGGTAGGGATTCTATTCGCTATCTATAATGCAGTTGCATTAGCTTGGGCTTTTGTTATTCCTATTTTTGTAAAAGCTACCAGTAGAAAATTTGTTCATGCCTTTTCTTTGGTGATGGGAGCATTAGGTTTATTTTCTATGTATTTCATTAGTAACCCCGAATTGCTATGGATTAGTATGCTAGGAATTGGTATGGCTTGGGCAAGTATTTTGGCTTTACCTTATGCCTTGCTGATTGATAAATTACCTTTGAAGAAAATGGGTGTTTATATGGGGATTTTCAATTTCTTTATTGTGATTCCGCAAATCATTAACGGAATTGCAGGTGGCCCAATCGTACATAATTTCTTCGGTGATTATGCTATTCTTTATTTATGTCTAGGAGGTGTATTCTTTTTGATTGCGGCCTATTTTACAATTCGCGTAGACGAGCCATTGTTTGGAGAATATGAATATTTACAAGCTCAAAAAGAGGAAGCAGAAAAGTCAGTAATGAGGTAATTCCTCAATAAATTCAATCTTTTGTTTGTTGAAATCAATACGAACAAAAACATGTTGCGTTCCATTGGTGAGATAGATATAATTGGTTTTAAGGACTTGTGCATATCTCATGGCTTGGTCTAAAGTCTTCTGATCAATCTCAACACGAGGCTCTTTGCATTCACATAAAATGAGAGGTTTAGCTTTTTTATAAACCAATATGTCTACTCGTTGATTAGATTGATTAATATGCACCGGATACTCAGCAACCAAATTATTTAAAGGATAACCAAAAGACTTATGAATAAATTGTGTAGCATGTTGTCTTACCCATTCTTCGGGTGTGTTGATAAACCACTTTTTACGCAAAGGACAAAAGATTTGAAGTCCATTTTCCGACTTTCTCAAACGAAATTGGTATTTTTCGGGAAAATTTAACGCTGCAATCTGAATGAAGGAATTCGAATCCATACGCAAAGATATTAAAAACCGGAAGTTCGCACCTATTTACTTTTTGTGGGGTGATGAGCCATATTTTATTGATGCTATTACCGAGGATTTACAGAAATATGTATTGAAAGA
>CAZKJO010000004.1:10772-17709 GCA_964553105.1 uncultured Weeksellaceae bacterium
GAGCTAACCAAATCCTTTTCAGAGGCTAACATCAAGCGTTCTTTTGAAATAATAGAATACTTTGGCAAGAACCCAAAAGACAATTCCATTTTTGCAACCTTGGCTGTAATGTTCAGGTATTTTACGCATATTATGATTTACCATGCCTTGCCAGATAAAAATCCAGCGAAAGTTGCTGCTAAACTTAAAATTAATCCCTATTTCGTAAATGAATATCAAATGGCTGCCAAGAGATATCCATTAAGAAAAGTTACTCAGATTATTGGATTTTTAAGAGAAGCCGACGTAAAAGCTAAAGGTGTTGGTGCTTCAGGTTCTGTCACCGAAGAGGATTTAATGCGTGAGTTGGTCTATAAGATTTATAGACTTTAATGCAATACTTGAGTCATCATTTGCCAAAAAAAAATGGCGCTTGAAATCTATTAGTTAAATAAAAATAATGGCAAAATAATTAAATTAGACCTTATTATTTTGCCATTTTTAAAGCTTGATTATTATCATTTAAATTTAACCTCAAAATCAAATGCCTTGGGATTGTCTGCGGCTTCTGACATCGGTTTTTCAATGTAAACTGTTTTGGCATCAGGACTCAATCTTGCTGATTTATCAGAAACTGATTTAATAGGTCGGTCAAAATGATATTCAAGTTTGAATTTAATCATGTTTACAAAACCTTCCATGCCTTCCATTTGTTCACTCTTAGAAGTTTCTGTAATGCTCTTAATAGGACCGGTACGCTTAAATGATTTTTTGTTATAGCTTAATTTAGGCATTGAAAAAATAGGAATATCTACTAAATCTATCTGGGCAGAGTCTGGTAATGCTTCATTTTGCTTCATTCGTTTCGCATTGATTTCTTCAATGTTGCTCGAAAGATTGGACATAAATGAATTAAACTCGTTTAAATTTTTCTTATCCAAGATCATATTCATAAAACTTACGTCATCATCTAATTTCACATGGATTTTGAAGTTTTTCATAATTTCTCTTTCTTCATCACCTTCGAAGCCTTTAGAAAAATCTGTATTTGATTTGGCGATACCATCCACCGTAAAAATGGAATCTATAGGGTAATCATTTTCTTTGAGCTCATCTTTGGGGACCATTTGCATCATTTGAGTTAGGTCCATATTAGATGAGTAGCTAACATTTCCTTGTTGATCGATGTAGACTTTCTCTGTAATTTCACAGGAAGTCAATAGGAATAATCCTAAAAGAAGTATACTTAATTGTTTCATAATTGGAGTTTTGACGAATTTAAGCAAAAATCCCTATAAATTATAGTAAATTTGCAACCTTAAAGATTTTTTATATGGCATTATCGGAGCAGGAACAGATTAGAAGACAAAAATTAGCCGAGTTAAGGAAACTAAATATTAACCCATATCCAGCAGAAGGTTTTGATGTGGACGCAACTACAGCATCTATCAAATCCAACTTTGAGGAGGGTAAACAAGTGAGTATAGCCGGTAGATTAATGGCGAGAAGAATTCAAGGAAAGGCTTCATTTGCTGAATTGCAAGATAGCGAAGGTAGAATCCAGGTTTACTTTAACCGAGATGAAATGTGTCCGGGCGAAGACAAAACTTTATATAACGAGGTTTATAAGAAATTAATGGACATCGGGGATTTTGTTGGAATTAAAGGTGAATTATTCAAAACCAAGGTGGGAGAAATGACCGTCATGGTAAAAGACATGCAACTTTTAAGTAAATCTTTAAAACCATTGCCATTACCAAAAACAGATGCCGACGGAAATGTTCATGATGGATTTACAGATCCAGAGCAAAGATACCGTCAGCGTTATGCTGATTTGGTGGTAAATCCACATGTTAAGGAGGTTTTTAAGAAGAGAACCAAATTATATACAGCCATGCGTACTTTCTTTAACGATCGTGGCTATTTTGAGGTTGAAACTCCTATTTTACAAGCTATTCCTGGTGGTGCTGCGGCAAAACCATTCGTTACGCAACACAATGCATTAGGTATACCATTATATTTAAGAATTGCTAATGAACTATATCTTAAAAGGCTGATTGTTGGTGGTTTAGATGGTGTTTATGAGTTTTCTAAAAACTTCAGAAACGAAGGAATGGACAGAACGCATAATCCAGAGTTTACGGCTATGGAAATCTATGTGGCCTACAAAGACTACAATTGGATGATGGAGTTCACAGAGCAGCTTCTAGAGTATTCTGCTAAAGAAGTGAACGGAACTACAAAAGCCACATTTGGTGAGCATGAAATCGATTTTAAGGCACCATATACACGTGTAACCATGCGTGATGCAATTTTAGAACATACCGGATTTGATATCAATGGTAAATCTGAAGAAGAATTGCGTGAAGCTGCCTTAGGAATGGATATCGAAGTTGATGAAACCATGGGGAAAGGTAAATTGATAGACGAGATTTTTGGTGAGAAATGTGAAGCTAAATATATTCAGCCAACTTTCATTACAGATTATCCAAAATCAATGAGTCCTTTGACCAAAGAGCACAGAGATAATCCAGAACTTACAGAACGTTTTGAGTTAATCGTTTGTGGTAAAGAGGTTGCTAATGCTTATTCTGAGCTAAATGACCCTATCGATCAGCGTGAACGTTTTGAAGAGCAAATGGCCTTGTTAGACAAAGGAGATGACGAGGCGATGTTCATTGATCAAGATTTCTTGAGAGCACTAGAATACGGAATGCCGCCTACTGCTGGTTTAGGAATTGGTATGGATCGTTTGATTATGTACTTAACTAATCAGCAGTCGATTCAGGAAGTATTATTTTTCCCTCAAATGAAGCCAGAGAAGAAAGCTCCAGAAGTTTCTGAAGATGCTAAAGCTGTTTTAGATTTATTGAAGTCAGCAGAGAAAATTGAATTATCAGCTTTAAAAGACCAATCAGGTTTATCTAATAAAAAATGGGATAAAGCAATTAAGGAGTTGACGAAAAACGAAATTGCTAAGGTTGAAAAAACAGAAGATGGTCTTTTGGTTAATTTAATCAGTTAAAGCCAAATTCAAGTATAAATAAATGTATTTAAATCGCATCCATTTTAACAATTTCAAGAATTTTGAAGAGAGGACTTTTGACTTTTCTCCAAAAATCAATGCCTTCGTTGGAAACAACGGTAGAGGTAAGACGAATATCTTGGATGCGATTTATTATTTAAGCCATTTAAAATCTTATTTCAATCATTCAGATAAGCTCAACATACGTTTTGGTGAGGAATTCTTTATGGTAGAAGGATGGTTTAATAAAGATGGCGAAGAAAATCATATTCAATGTGGGGTTCATGTAGCTCAAAAAAAAACAGCCAAAAGAAACTTAAAGGCTTATGATAGACTCTCGGATCATGTTGGAAAGTTCCCAGCTGTTATAATTTCTCCGTATGATAGAGATTTAATTAGCGAAGGAAGCGATGTTCGAAGAAAGTTTATAGACAGTATTATTTCGCAATCAGACGCCACTTATTTGACTAATTTAATTCGTTATAATAAAGTACTTCAACAGCGTAATGCCTTATTGAAATACTTTGCAGCCAATCGAACTTTTGATGCTGTTCAGTTGGATATTTTTGATCAAGAAATATTACAATTCGGAGAGAAAATCTATCTTAAAAGAAAAGATTTTGTAGAGGAATTTAAGCCTATTTTTCAGAAATATTATGAATATATCTCTACCGGTAAAGAAATAGTTGAAATAGAGTATAGATCTGATTTAGAGGAAACAACTACATATTACCTAAAGCATAGCTTAGCTAGAGATAAAGTTCTGCAATATACATCTTCTGGTATCCATAAAGATGATTTAAAGTTTAAGATATCAGATCATCCGATTAAAAAATTTGGTTCTCAAGGTCAACAAAAATCCTTTTTAATTTCACTGAAATTAGCTCAATTAGAAATCATAAAAACCCAATTGAAGGTAACACCGATTTTGCTTTTAGATGATATTTTTGATAAATTAGATGAGAGCAGAGTAGAGCAATTAATTAAGTTGGTGAACGAGGAACATTTTGGTCAGATTTTCTTATCGGACACGCATCCAGAAAGAACGCAGAATGTATTGTCTAAAATCAACGAGAAACACGTTATCTTTGAGCTGTAATAACAAAAAGGCTCATCGAGTTTTGCTCAAAACAATCTTGTAATTAAAGGGGCAAATGAAGAAGAAAAACGAAGTAACCATATCAGAGGCAATACGCTATTTCATCAAAGAACATGGGATGGAAGAGAAGGTTTTGCAAAGTATGGCGATAGATGCTTGGCACGATCAAATGGGAGAATTCATGAAAAATTATACCGATCAATTGTTTGTTCGAAATCAAGTTTTGTTCGTAAAATTAAACTCACCCGCCTTAAAGTCAGAGCTTTCCTACGGGAAATCAAAAATTCTGAATCATATTAATCAGTACATAGGAGAAGAATATATAAAAGAGGTAAAGTTTTTGTGAGTAAAACCACCGATTAACTGTATTCAGCCTAGAATTTTTACTAAAAGAAATCCATGAACAACTTTATAGATCACGTTAAAATTAATGTAACATCCGGTAAAGGAGGAGCGGGCTCGGCTCATTTAAGAAGAGAAAAATATGTAGATAAAGGAGGTCCCGACGGAGGTGATGGTGGTCGTGGTGGTCATATTATTGTTAGAGCTGATCCTAATAAATGGACTTTGTTTCATTTAAGATTTACACGACATTTAAAAGCCGAAAAAGGTGGAAATGGTGGTAAACAAAGATCTACCGGTAAAGATGGAAAAGACGTAGTTATCGAAGTTCCTTTAGGAACTGTAGTAAACGATGAACATGGAAATTTATTAGGTGAAATCACTGATATAGGTGATGAGTTTGTTGTTTTAGAAGGTGGTAGAGGTGGTTTGGGTAACTGGCATTTCAAGACAGCAACCAAACAAACTCCTCGTTATGCACAACCTGGCGAACCTGCTAAACAAATGGATATCGTATTTGAGTTGAAAATTTTGGCAGATGTGGGGCTAGTAGGTTTCCCAAATGCTGGAAAATCAACTTTATTGTCTGTGATTACAGCAGCAAAACCAAAGATTGGAGATTATGAATTTACTACGCTAACGCCCAATTTAGGAATTGTAGATTACAGAGGATTTGGGTCTTTTGTGATGGCTGATATTCCTGGAATTATTGAAGGAGCAAGTGATGGTAAAGGTTTAGGAATTAGATTCTTGCGTCACATTGAGCGAAATGCAGCCTTATTATTCATAATTCCGGCCGATAGCGAAGATCATAAGAAAGAATATGATGTATTGCTAAATGAATTAGAGCAGTATAATAAAGAATTGTTGGATAAAGATCGTGTTTTAGCGATTTCTAAAAGTGATATGTTAGACGATGAGCTCAAAGCCTTAATCCAAAAACAACTTCCAAAAGATTTGCCAACTGTATTTATCTCATCGGTGGCGCAAACTGGACTCAATGAATTGAAGGATATTCTTTGGCAAAAATTGAATCAAGAGGTCTGAAGAAATTCATGAATATGAATATCTAAAATGATATCTAATCGCTTGATATCTTTTTCATCTAAAAACCTTAAATTAAACTTCTTCTCAGAATTATCTCTGAAGAAGATTTTTAATTTATTATCTTCAATTTCATAATTCTCTATAGAATTAAATGAAAACTCGCGACTACTTAACTTATTGATTTTTACTGCTAAACGATCATGATCATATCGAATGAAATTATGACTTAATTGCCTGCATATCAAGCTGAATACTAATAGTGACAGTCCGATTTCGTATGCATTCTTAACAGAGAAATCTAAACGAAAAATTCTTCCATTCAAAAAATGATAAGTAATAAATAAAATAGCGACAATAGTTAGGAATGTAAATAGGTCAAGTAAATTGTTCTTGAATGTAATCTTTGTCATTATTATTTCAATTTCTCAATCATTTTAGACCAATATTTTCGATATTTTTTGTCTTTGTCTACAGGATAGGTGAATTGTAGGGAATAGACAATGTTCATGGGAGTTCCATCCGCATAGGTTCCTGCCGTAGTGTCAGGTTTAATGAAAATTCTTTCCTTATGTTTAAAGCCAGTTTCTAGGTCTTGACCTAAAATTTCGTAACCATTTTCAATTTTAGTTTGACTATCAATCTCCAAAAATTCTTTATATAAATCTAATTGGGGTTGCAGACCTTGATTGGTTTGATCAATAAAGCCATATAAAACGATTTCAGCTGAATCTATTTCATTTCTAAAGGTGCGTCCATCGCCATTCGCAGGCTCGTGCTGTGCATTAAAATTGCTAGGATAAATTATACATACATCAAATCTATCATTGCAATAGGTCATGTAATTTACAATCTCATTGCCTGAAATTTCTAAAGGTTTTGATTCGATAACCTCTTGTGGGTCTTTGTTTTCCTTACTACAGCCAACAAATGCTAATAAAAGCATGAAAATAGCTAAACGCATGTTTATTTTATTTGGTTGGCACAAAGTTAATAAAACCACGCATATTTCGATTGACATTTTTTTTATTTATATTTAACTCCTAAAATAAGGAATATGGATATGATGAAAATGTTGGGACAACTACAAGAGTCTCAACGCAAAGTAGAAGAAGCTAAAAATAGAATGGCAAACGAGTTTTTAACTGAAGCAAGTTCTGATAAATTATTGACAGCTAAAGTTTCTAAAAATGGTAGAATCAAAGAGCTTAATATTGAAGATGAGCTTTTAGAAGATAAAGAGCAGTTGGTTGATTATTTAATTTTAACCTTAAACAAAGCCTTAGAAAAAGCTCAAAACGAATATGATTCTGAAGTAGAGAACGTAGCAAAACAAGGTATGCCTAAAATTCCGGGAATGGGCTTTTAAAATTTAATTTCTCTATTCAATATTAAATTTATATAAAAACCCGTAAATGTGCATTAAACAAATATTTACGGGTTTTTTT
>CAZKJO010000004.1:17809-26995 GCA_964553105.1 uncultured Weeksellaceae bacterium
TTGGTGTAAACAATCACTTCCTCTGGGAAAATCCCCCACAGCATTCCTCCGTATAAAAATACCACGATAAGCGATACGGCAATCAACGGAAGAGATTTACGAATGATTCCACTCGCAAAAACAAAAAACGCCAACATATAGACAATTCCACTTGCCCCAATATGGCATCCGATATGATTGTCTGACGGGAGTATACCTAAATCTGCGAATAGCCAAACCATAGCTCCCGTGAGCACCCAACCCACCGTGAACAGCAAATAAGCAACTTTTCTATAAAAGCTAAACACCATAAAACCCAACACAAGAATAGGCGCAGCATTATTGAAAAGGTGTTCCCAGCTAGAGTGGAAAAGTGGAGCTAATAATATTCCTTTGATACCAATTTCATATCTCGGAATGATGCCATAACAGCCTGTAATGTTCATTAAATGAATAATAATCATTATGATTACTAAGCCGATAGGCACGAATATAGCCTCCTTATTAATACTTTGATTTTTCAAAAATCTTTATTTGGTTAGCCATATTCACAATCCGTTCCACAAGATTTTAACTGACAAACTTGCCGAAAGGAATCTTTTAAGACTGGAAAAGGAATTTAATCAAAATAGGTATAAAATGTTTTAATTTCTCCGGTTTATGTCCAATTTTAATATTTGCTAAGGCAATTTTGTGCTGAATCTTGAGATGTCTATAAACTTCTTTATACGCATCGATTAGACTATAGTTCTCATCAAAAACATGAGTAGCTTCAGAATTAGAGCCATTTATCTCTAGAATTTTAAAGTTTCCTTGTTCCAACTCATCTAAACTAGGTGTTTTAATATCTACACGTCCAAAATAAAAGCCATCTATTGGTTTTAAAACCTCATTTAATTTCTGTTCGAGTATAGGTGAATTTAAATTACTTCCATCATAGAAATAGGTTCCTCTATTATGGTTTCCAATTTCTTCTAAAATTATTTTCTCACCTTCTGGAAGAACTAATTCTTGCTTGTCATGAAACTTCATGTACAGGTAAGATTTATTAAAATATGCTCTCGAATCAGATTCAATAAACTCTCTTAAACTTGTTTTACCATCTCCTACAAAATGCAGAAATTTCTTGGCTGTAATTGAGATGATTTTACCTTGATCCTCATAAGGGAATCTTGCATAAAATAAACCTAGCTCTAATGGAAAATCAATATATTCTTGAAAAAGTATATCTTTTAAGTTATACTTTAAGTATGAATCCAATTGTTTTTGATTTTCAATGATATCTACATGTTTTCCTCTTTCACCATAATTGGGTTTAGCAATAAATGGAAAGTCAAATTTAATTTTGAATTGTTCTCTGCTATTTTGATCTAAAAACTGATGTTTAGGTCGGTTTTTTAAAGGAATTTGTTCTTGTAGATTAAACTTAGAATAATTGAATAAACCACCATGTTCTATCCCTGGATTAGTAGAAGTAAAGTACAACAAACTTCTAGCTCTTAAACTCATCCACAAATAAACTGGAATCATCGGAATGTAAAACACCCAAAATGACCAATATTCATAATGTGTGATCTTTTTTATTTCGTGTTTAATCATGAATTCTGTGGATTTGGAGTAGAATAAGCGACACCTAGTTCTTGTAGACTGTTGAAGTCAGGATTGAGATTGGAAACACCAATCCGAATGCTTGCCAAATGATGTGTGGTATGCTCTAGCAAATATAAGAGCTCCCTCGAAACAGAGGTTTTCAGATAGCGCTCTTCATTTAAAATACAAACCTTAAAATGAAGCTCTTTGTTTTCTAAATTAGAATTTAGTTGTTCGATGATCTCTTTTATAACAAAGAGAGCTTCATCTTTACAGGTTTCTATTTTGGTATTTCTATTTCTTTGGTCATAGCACAGATTCAGGCTTTCATAAGCCTTTAAAAATAACTGATAAAACTCAATGATGTGGCGTGTATGTTTGCCAATCGTACTATTAAAAACTCTTTCCATAGGAGTGCTATACTCATCTTCACTTAATTGATTTAGCAAATCGCTCAAATCCTCTAGTTGTTTAATAGCAAATTTTTGCAGCATATATTCTCTTTGCTACAAAGATATAATTTTATGACATTTGCCCTATGTGTATTCTCAGTATTATAAGAACCGACGAAAAGTTCGCGCTTACCCATAATAGGGATGAAGATGTGGGGCGTGTGACCTCACCAACTTTAATTTCTAAAGTGATCAATAATCAGCCCGCTACATTTCCAGTGGATATTCAATCGCAAGGAACTTGGATTTTGACCTCACCAACTTGGTCTACCGCCATTTTAAACGGAGGTTTTGAACTCCATCACAGGAAACCTCCTTATAAGCATAGTAGAGGGTTATTTCCCTATATGTTGCTCGCTTTTCCAAGTGCTCAAGATTATGTAAAAAGTTTAGATTTAAATCAAATCGAGCCTTTTACACAGGTCATGTATAATCATAAAACTAATGAATTGCACCGCCTTGTTTGGGATGATATTGAAAAGCATCTATTTGAAATTCATGATGATACATTCGTGATAAGTTCATCTACATTATATAATGAGGATGAGAAAAAAATGCATAAAAGCGCCATAAAGGCCTTGAATTCTATTTCATCTGACGAATTGGCATATTTGCATAAAAGCCTATCATGGCCATATAATCCCAAGATACCTACGCTAAAAACGACCTCTCAAGTACAAATAGTAGTAAATAACAAAAAAAAGAGAATGAAATTTATGAAGTTCGTAAATGATCAGACTTATTAATAAAATGTTGAAAGATTGTGTTTATTCATGGCATAATTACTGCTTAATGTAGAGCAATACCATTATATTTGTTAGAGAGAGATACATTATGAACGATAATTTTTCACAAAGAGTAAAAGATGTCATTGCGTACAGCAAAGAAGAAGCCTTGCGCTTAGGCCACGATAATATAGGCACTGAGCATTTGGTTTTGGGCATTTTGCGCGATGGCGAAGGAAAAGCCGTAAAACTTTTGAAGTCTTTAAACGTAGATTTACAAGAGGTAAGACAGAAAATAGAAGTTTTATCGCCGCCAAAAGAGAAAATTGATACAACCAATAAAAATTTACAATTAACCAAACAAGCAGAAAGAGCTTTGAAGACGACCTTTTTAGAGGCCAAGTTATTTCATAGCCAATCTGTGAACACGGTTCATTTGCTGTTGTGTATTTTACGCAACGAAGGTGATCCGATTACCAAGCTAATCAATAAATTTGATGTGGATTACGATACCTTAAAAGATGAATTTAAATTTCATTATCAAGAGGATACAACGCCACAAAGTCCAAGTATGGATGCATCTTATTCGGAAGATGATGATACACCCAAACGTCCTGGTAGCGGAGGCGCAGGAAAAGGTGGAGCAGCAGGTGCACCCAAATCTAAAACACCAGTTTTAGATAACTTTGGTAGGGATTTAACCCAGTTGGCCCAAGAAGGAAAAATGGACCCTGTAGTAGGACGCGAAAAAGAAATCGAGAGAGTTTCTCAGATTTTGAGTAGGCGTAAGAAAAACAATCCATTGCTTATTGGTGAGCCAGGTGTAGGTAAATCAGCGATAGCAGAAGGTTTAGCCTTAAGAATTATCCAAAGAAAAGTTTCACGCGTTTTATATAACAAACGTGTGATTACGCTGGATTTGGCTAGTTTGGTGGCAGGAACTAAATATCGTGGACAGTTTGAGGAGAGAATGAAAGCCATCATGAACGAACTTGAAAAGAATGATGATATCATCCTATTCATTGACGAGTTGCATACGATTGTTGGTGCAGGTGGAGCAACAGGAAGTTTAGATGCTTCTAATATGTTCAAACCAGCCTTGGCGCGTGGAGAAATCCAATGTGTGGGTGCTACTACTTTAGATGAGTATCGTCAATATATTGAAAAAGATGGAGCTTTAGAAAGACGTTTCCAGAAGGTAATGGTAGAACCTACATCGCCAGAAGAAACGCTTGAAATTTTAAATCAAATTAAAGATAAATACGAAAATCACCATAACGTAACCTATACAGACGAAGCATTAGAAGCTTGTGTTAATCTTACGGCACGTTATATTACAGATAGATATCTTCCAGACAAAGCGATTGATGCTTTAGACGAGGCGGGTTCTCGTGTGCATATTAAGAATATTAAAGTTCCACAAGAGATTTTAGACTTAGAAGCTAAACTTGAAGAAGTTAGAGAAGCTAAGGCTAAAGCTGTAAAAGGACAGAAATATGAAGAAGCTGCACGTTTGAGAGATGATGAAAAGCAAGTTGAAAGTGATTTAAGCATTGAGCAAGACAAATGGCAAGCAGACGCTAAAGAGAATAGAGAAGAAGTTTCAGAAGAAAATGTTGCTGAAGTAGTTTCCATGATGAGCGGAATTCCAGTGCATAGAGTTGCTGAAGGTGAAATGAAGAAACTTGCTCATATGGCGAAGTCGATGAAAACTAAGTTGATTGGACAAGATTCTGCTGTGGAGAAAGTTGTAAAAGCGATTCAACGAAATAGAGCAGGATTGAAAGATCCTATGAGACCCATTGGTTCGTTTATCTTCTTGGGTACAACAGGTGTGGGTAAAACACAGTTAGCAAAAGTTCTTGCAAAAGAATTATTTGATACCGAAGATGCATTGATTAGAATTGACATGTCTGAGTACATGGAAAAATTCGCGGTTTCAAGATTAGTAGGAGCACCTCCGGGATATGTTGGATACGAAGAAGGCGGACAGTTAACAGAGCAGGTTAGAAGAAAACCATATTCAGTTGTATTGTTAGACGAGATAGAAAAAGCGCATCCAGATGTGTTTAATATCTTGCTTCAAGTATTAGACGATGGTCATATCACCGATAGTTTAGGTCGTAAAGTTGACTTTAGAAATGCAATCATTGTGTTGACTTCTAATATTGGTACTAGACAATTAAAAGACTTTGGTGACGGAGTTGGGTTTGGAACATCGGCAAAATTAGGTTCTACAGACGAAAGAGCTAAATCAACGATTGAAAATGCACTGAAGAAAACATTCGCGCCAGAATTCTTAAACAGAATTGATGATGTAATTATCTTCAATGCACTTGAAAAAGAAGATATCTTAAAAATTATTGATATCGAATTGAACAAGCTATACGAAAGATTAGAAGCTTTAGGTTACTATCTAGACTTAACCGAGGAAGCTAAAAACTTTATCGCAGAGAAAGGTTATGATAAGAACTATGGTGCAAGACCTTTGAAGCGTGCAATCCAAAAGTATATTGAAGATCCAATGGCAGAGGAGATTATCAACTCTGAAATTCACGAAGGTGATCGTTTACTATTAGAATTAAACGAGGCGAAAGATGGAATTAATATCTCTGTGAAACAGAAGTCCTCTGCGGAAGAAGAGAATTAATTAAATTAATTTAAATAGTATTAAATCGGTTAGGAGCAATCTTAACCGATTTTTTTATGACACCAATAAATCCTGCATAAAATCTCTATAATCAAAATCTGAAAGAGCAGTCGGTACTTCTTCGGTAACAAGAATTTCATCTTGCATGCTTTCATAAAGAAATAATTTCCATTCCCCTTGATTATATTCTAAAGCTGATAAACTCTCTATCCAATCTCCAGAATTTAAATACAAAGTAGAACCATTTTTGGTTTTAACTTCTCTCTTTTGTGGTTGATGAATATGACCACAGATTACATAATCATAACCATTATCAATGGCCAGATTGGAAGCTGTAATCTCAAAATCAGAAATATATTTCACAGCATTCTTGACAGATGATTTGATTTTCTTGGCCAGGGAATATTTTTCTCTACCCATTTTTACCAAAGCCCAATTGGTAACAGTATTGATGCGAATTAAAGTATCATATCCCCAGCCGCCAAGTCTCGCTAACCACTTAGAATGCTGAATGGAGGAGTCGAACACATCACCATGAAAGATCCATGCTTTTTTACCATCTAATTCTAGTACTACCTTATTGACTAGTGAAAAATCCTTTAATTGGAAATCTGTAAACTTTCTCAATAATTCATCGTGATTTCCTGTAATATAAATTACTTCTGTACCTTCTGAAATAAAATTGCTTAACTTCTTTAGAACCTTATGATGGGATTCGGGGAAATAACTTTTCTTAAATTGCCACATATCTATGATGTCGCCATTTAATACTAAAGTTTTAGGGTCGATACTGTCTAAGTATTTCAGCAATTCGTTGGCTCGACATCCGTAAGTTCCTAAATGTAAGTCAGAAACTACTACTAATTCTACTTTTCTTTTCATATGTTTCTTGATGTGCTAATTTATCCATATTTTATTCTAAATTTGAATAGATAGATTAAGTTATGATTAAATATAAGATTGGCGACAAGGTTAAAGTTATTGACGATAACACCCATGGCATTATTAGAGAAATTAAGGAGAACGAAGTAATCATAGAAAGTGAAGATGGTTTTGATTTTACTTTTTACTTCCACGAAATTCTACCAGATATAGGAATGGAAGAGGAGATAGAGGAATCACGAACAGTGAGAGAGATAAAAAGGCCAATAAAAAAGAAAAATAAATCTACTAAGTTCAAAGAGTTTGAAACAAAAGGCGAGAAGGAAGATAGGCTTCATCAAGAAGAGCTTGAGAAACTGATTAATGAAAATTTTGCTAAAAACAGCGACATCTATCGTGAGAAGTTAGAAGCTAAGTATAAGAAAGAAATAAAGGTAAGCAAGAAAAGAAAAGGAACGTTTGTGCTTGATTTACATTACGGACAATTAGAAAATTATAGTTCGCAATTGCCAACCTCACATATTCTTAAGCGTCAACTCAATGCTGCCATCAATGGAATCGAAAAGGCTAAGAATGAGAATTATAAGAAAGTCATTTTAATTCACGGCAAAGGAAAAGGTGTTTTGGAAGCTGAAGTTAAAAAGTACTTAGACAGTGAAAATTATACGCATTATGATGCGGATTTTAGGCAATATAAATTAGGAGCTACCGAGATAGAATTATAATAAAAAAGCCATTCAATTTGAATGACTTTATGTTTTAGGTCAGTATTTATAATTAAAATCTCTTACCAATATTGATTCCCATATGAGGATATGCTTCAATGTTATTGCTTGAGCCAAAATTCTTACCACCTCCAATATAGATAGATCCAATCCAGTTAGAAGTGTTTACATATTTGTAGCCAATTCCTAGTCCTAAACCAAAACCAATTTTATTATCTGATTCATATCTATTTGAACTTTCGTTATAGTTTTCATCGTTGATTCCTAAAATTCCAGCATTGGCTTCAATAAAGAATTTTTTCCCGTAAATAGTTTCGTTGCCACTGTTCAAAAAGTACCAACGTGCAAACGGTACAACTTCAAAGTTTAAATCTGAACCTAATCCATTATCACTGGCCGCGAAACCTGCACTCGCACCGAATCCAAAGTCAGGACTATTCAATCGCTCATAAGTTAGAGTAGGAAATTCTCCAAAGATTGAAATAGGAAGATTTATAGATATTTCATTTTGTTTTATATCTGAGCTCGATGGTTGTTCTTGAGCAAAGGCTAGGCAACTAAAAAAACTCAGACACAGTAATATTTTTTTCATTAGTTAAAATTTTATGCTATGTAAATATATTATTTTCAGAGCTATAAATACTATCTCAACAAAAAAAACCTTGAGGAAATCTAAATCTTCAAGGTTTTGTTTTATTGATAAATGCAGAAAAACTTATTTCTTATGCATGTAGAGCACGTTTACCCGTAGCATCCAGCGCAGCTTCTTTCACGGCCTCCATATAAGTTGGGTGAGCATGTGAAATTCTTGCAATATCTTCTGCAGAAGCACGGAATTCCATAGCGGTAACAGCCTCAGCAATCATATCAGCTGCTCTTGCAGATACCATGTGAACACCTAAAACTTCATCAGTTTTAGCATCAGATAATACTTTTACCATACCATCGATGTCTCCACTCGCACGAGCTCTTCCTAATGCTCTAACAGAGAATTGACCTGATTTGTACTCAACTCCTTCCTCTTTTAATTGCTCTTCCGTCTTTCCAACACCAGCAGCTTCTGGCCAGGTATATACCACGCCTGGAATTAAGTTGTAATCGATGTGTGGTTTTTGACCAACTAATTGCTCAGCAACTAAAATACCTTCTTCTTCAGCTTTGTGCGCCAACATCGCACCACGAATTACATCACCGATAGCATAGATGTTGTCAACGTTAGTTTTTAAGTGATCATCAACTTTAATGCGACCTCTCTCGTCAACTTCAACACCAGCATTTTCTAATCCTAAACCTTCTGTATAAGGTTTTCTACCGATAGCAACTAAACAGTAATCTCCTGTAATAGTTTCTAAATCACCTTTTTTATTCTCGAAAGTAACTTCAACTTCGTCACCTTTTCTTTCAACTTTGGTAACTTTAGAAGATAAGTTGAATTTCATTTTTTGTTTCTTCATCACTTTTAAAAGCTCTTTAGAAACAGCACCGTCCATTCCTGGAACGATTTTATCCATAAACTCAACTACAGTTACGTCAGCACCAAGTCTTTTGTATACTGAACCTAATTCTAATCCAATAACACCACCACCAATTACGATCATGTGTTTTGGAACTTCTTTTAAGTTTAAAGCCTCCGTAGAAGTAATCACTCTTTCTTTGTCTAACTCAATAAAAGGTAAGTTAGCAGGCTTAGAACCTGTTGCGATAATGATATTTTTAGATTCAATCTCAACATCACCCTCAGCAGTTGCGATAGAAATGTGAGTTTTATCTTTTAAAGTACCTAATCCGTGAAAAACAGTAACTTTGTTTTTATCCATTAAGAAATCGATACCCTTTGTGGTAGTGTCAACCACTTTATTTTTACGCTCGATCATTTTGTTTACATCAACTTTTAGGTTGTCTAAACTAATACCGTGCTCTTCAAAATTTTTCTGTGCATTATGAAAATGTTCAGAGGAGTCTAAAAGTGCCTTAGAAGGAATACACCCAACATTCAAGCAAGTACCACCTAATGTATCATATTTTTCAATTAAGGCCGTTTTTAAACCTAATTGTGCACATCTAATCGCGCTAACGTAGCCTCCAGGACCAGATCCAATTATAGTAACATCAAAATTTTGCATATTTCTTTATTTTGCGTTCAAATTTAGGGAATTCGAATTTAATTGCCTAAAAGAGATACG
>CAZKJO010000004.1:27095-38614 GCA_964553105.1 uncultured Weeksellaceae bacterium
GCAGGCATTCCAAATAGGATCATCTGGAGTGGGAGCAGTTATATCTATAATTTCTTTGGTAGTTGGATGTTCAAAGATAATTTTTCTTGCATGTAAATGAATTCCGCCATCTGGATTCGAGCGTTTGGCTCCGTATTTTAAATCTCCTTTAATCACAGCTCCAATCTTGGACATTTGAGTGCGAATTTGATGAGATCTACCGGTTTCTAGATTAATTTTAAACAACCAATAATTATCTAATTGTTGAATTAATTTATAATGTAGAATTGCTTTTTTAGCCCCATCTGTTGGTTTTGTATAAACTGTAACTAAATTTTTCTTGGCATTTTTCTTTAAATAATGTTCTAAGGTATCCGCCGTTGGAACATTTTTAGGTAGAGGAGTCGTGACTGCCCAATAAGTCTTGTCTACTTCTCTTTTTTTGAATTTTTCGTTCATGCGCGTCAAGGCCTTGCTCGTTTTTGCAAAAATAACGATTCCACTTGTTGGACGATCTAAGCGATGCGTTAAACCGAGATAAACATTTCCAGGTTTGTTATCTCTAATTTTAATGAAAGCCTTGATGTCATCCATCAGGGTTTTATCACCCGTTTTATCACCTTGAACCAATTCCCCACATTTTTTATTTATGATCATTAAGTGATTATCCTCATATAAAATATCAGGTGAAGCCATATTATCGAATTAGTTTTAGAATTTAAGAAATCTAATGAATGGAGTTTAATATTGTTCTTTTTTATTAGGGAAATCAATGGTTTTTACATCCTCTACATATTTAGCAACAGCACCCGTAATTTCCGTATACAGAGATAAATATTGTCTTAAAAATCTAGGATGGAATTCATGGGTCATACCCAACATATCATGAACAACTAAAATCTGTCCATCTACTTCAGAACCTGCACCAATTCCGATGGTAGGAATGCTCACAGCTGCGGTAACTTTAGCAGCTAATTTAGCAGGAATTTTTTCTAACACAATCGCAAAACAGCCTAATTTTTCTAAAAGTTTGGCATCTTCTATCAATTTTTTTGCTTCTTCTTCTTCCTTCGCTCTAACTTTATAAGTTCCGAATTGATAAATACTTTGAGGGGTTAAACCTAAATGTCCCATCACTGGAATTCCTGCATTTACAATTTTAGAAATAGATTTCTTCACTTCAGAACCACCTTCTAATTTAATGGCATGAGCACCACTTTCTTTCATGATTCTCACGGCGGAATCCAAAGCTTTTTGAGGATCTGATTGATAAGAACCAAAAGGTAAATCAACTACCACCAAAGCTCTTTCAACGCCTCTAACCACTGATTGAGCATGGTAAATCATTTGATCTAATGTGATTGGAAGTGTGGTTTCATGTCCTGCCATAACATTAGAAGCTGAATCACCAACTAAAATTGCATCGATACCGCCTTTGTCCACCATTTGAGCAATCGTAAAGTCATAAGCCGTAAGCATTGCAATCTTTCGATTTTCAAATTTCATCAATCTTAAGGTCTCTGTAGTGATTCGTTTTATATCTTTGTTTATGGACATGTTGTGTGTTTTAAAGAGGTAAAGATAATAAATATAGATATAAGGATAGGAAATGCAGAAACAAATTAATAGCTATAAACCATTAGTGTTCGCTGGTGTTTTTGTCTTAACCGCATGGATTTTGGTAAATACTCTGAGTAATTGGAGCTATTTCACCGATGAACTTTATCCTGCTTTCTATAAAATGTTCTATCCATTGTATTCGTCTCTATTTGGTTGGATACCATTTTCAATAGGGGATATATTCTATGCAATATTTTTAATAATACTTGTTGTCTCAGTGGTAATTATGGTGAGATGTTTTTTCCTGGGCCAGAAATGGAGAGGAATACGCATCTTGTCGAGATTGATAAAATTTGTTTCAATTCTTTATATTTTCTTTCATTTGGTTTGGGGATTTAATTACTATAAAACTAATTTAAGCGAAAAATTAAATGGTCAGAAATATACGATTGAAGAATTAAAAAATATTGCTCAGTATAGTTTAGAAAATAGTTTAGTCATAAGAGAAAATTTGGAAGAGGATAGGGAAGGTGTGCTTAAATTCAAAAGAAAAGAATTTTATCAGGATTTACCAACTAATTTAACTTTAAAAAATATAGACTTAAAATACCCCAAACTACCTTCTAATAGTGTAAAGAAATACTCCTTATATAGTATAATGATGAGATACTTTGGAGTGAGCGGTTATTATAATCCATTTTCTGGTGAAGCACAGGTAACCAGGCTAACTCCAACAACTAATTTACCTGTAACTATGGCCCACGAACAAGCGCATCAAATGGGATACGCCACAGAATATGAAGCTAATTTTATTGGTTATTTGACCTGTATACAAAGCTCTGACGATAAACTGAAATACACGGCTAATTTCAAAGCATTAAAATATACTTTAAGTGAAATTTATCCTAAAGATTCATTGTTTGTACGTGAAAAATTAGAGGCATTTAGCGAGGCTATGAAAAGGGATTACAAAGCTGAAAGAGATTTTTATGATAAATATTCGGGGAGAGCAGATCGAATGTTTTCTGCGATGAATAATGCTTACTTAAAAGCAAATAATCAAGAAGAAGGAATAGAGAGCTATAATCGTTTTGTGGAACTTTTGGTTGGGTACTTTAGAACTGAACAAGCTTCTGTTTTAGATAAAGATTAAATTTAATCTTCTACATCATCAAAGTATGACTTTAGAGAAAGAATCTCAGCTTTGATTTTCTCTAATCTAAAAACCAATTCAATTTCATCTTCTAAATTCTGATCTTCTTCTAACGCAATACGAGCACCTTCTAAAGTATAGCCACGTTCTTTCACAAGATGATAGATGATTTTTAAGTTTTTAATGTCGTTAGGCGTAAACAGACGATTCCCTTTCTTGTTTTTCTTGGGTTGAATAATGTCAAACTCTTTTTCCCAAAAACGGATTAGCGATGCATTCACGTCAAAAGCACGTGCTACCTCGCCAATCGAATAATATAACTTATCTGGTAAATTAATCTGCATCAATCCAAAGATACAGTCATTTTTTGAGATTTTTCAAATAATACTTTAAATTCATCTGGATTTACATCATCATAGAAAAAACTAATCGGATCAATCTTCTCTCCGTCCTTGTGAACTTCGTAATGTAAGTGTGGTCCAGAAGATAATCCTGTGCTTCCGACATATCCGATGACATCACCACGTTGAACCTTTTGTCCTTTGCGTGTTTTGATTCGGCTCATGTGACCATAAAGCGTTTCGTAACCATATCCGTGGTCTAAAACAACTACGTTTCCATATCCACCCATATTACCTGCTACTTTAACTCTAGCGTTTCCGGTAGCATAAATAGGAGTGCCTGTTGGCGCAGCGAAATCTGTCCCCCAGTGCATTTTTCCAATCTTAAGAATTGGGTGTAAACGCATTCCATATCCCGAAGCCATTCTGTTCAATTGTTTGTTAGAAACAGGTTGAATTGCTGGAATGTGTTTAAACATTTCTTCTTTATCCTTAGCAGCGACCAAAACGTCATCTAATGATTTTGATTGAACTACTAATCTTTTGTTGATAATATCTAAATTCTTAGAAGTCTCAGTTACTAAGTCTGCGTAAGTTAAATCAGAGAAATTAGCATAACGATCCGTTCCACCAAAACCTGCTTTTCTTACATCGTTAGGAACAGGTGCTAATTCAAAGAAAGAACGATAAATATTATCATCTCTTTCTTCCAAATCAGATAAAACGGTTTGTGTTTGCTCGAATTTTTTGTTTAATAATCTATACTGTAACTCCATTTTCTCTAACTCATTAGCCAATTTTGCTTGACCATAAGTTTTAGGTTTTACTAAATAATGGTAGCCTAAAGCTGTACCAATAGCTGAGAAAAATAAAGTTAAGAAAACCACTGATAGAATCAGTTTTGCGGTGTTTCTTTTAGATTTTTTGACTGGAATTAAATCCCCCGTATCTTTGTCGAAATAGAATTTCTTTTTCTTCATATTGAATGCTGAAATTGTTGCAACATCCGTATATTTGCGTCCGTTGCGATGCAAAATAATACAATTTCTATTTAAATGATAGTTAAAAAAATCCTAAATCATTATTAAGAATTTATGAAGTCGAATGAAATAAGAGCCAAATTTTTAAATTTCTTTCAATCAAAAGAGCATAAAATTGTGTCTTCTGCACCTTTAGTCTTGAAAGATGATCCTACCTTAATGTTTAGTAACTCAGGTATGACTCAATTCAAAGACTATTTTTTAGGGTATCAAACACCGATTTCAAATCGAATTGCCGATACACAAAAATGCTTGCGTGTTTCGGGTAAGCACAATGATTTAGATGATGTTGGTAAAGATACTTATCACCACACCATGTTCGAAATGTTGGGGAACTGGTCTTTTGGTGATTACTTTAAGAAAGAAGCCATTGCATGGTCTTGGGAATTATTGACCAAGGAATTTGGTATTTCTAAAGACAATATATATGTTACCATTTTTGAAGGTGATGAGTCTGAGAACTTAGAAAGAGATCAAGAGGCTTATGATTTTTGGAAAGAACATATTTCTGAAGATAGAATATTAAACGGTAATAAAAACGATAACTTCTGGGAAATGGGCGAGCAAGGACCTTGTGGACCATGTTCAGAAATTCACGTAGATATTCGTTCGGCTGAAGAAAAAGCTGAAGTAGACGGTAAAACTTTAGTTAATATGGACCATCCTCAAGTGATTGAGATTTGGAATCTTGTATTTATGGAGTTTAACCGTAAAGCCAACGGAAACCTAGAAAAACTTCCACAACAACACGTTGATACAGGAATGGGCTTTGAGCGTCTTTGTATGGTTTTACAAGGGAAAAAATCTAACTATGATACAGATGTATTTACAGATTTAATCGAAGAGTTAGAGAATGTTTCTGGTAAAAAATACGGAAGTAGTCAACCAATAGATATGGCCATTCGCGTAGTGGTAGACCACGTCAGAGCAGTTGCTTTTGCTATCGCAGATGGACAATTGCCATCTAATAATGGTGCTGGTTATGTGATTCGTCGAATTTTGCGTCGTGCGATTAGCTATGGTTATAGAAACTTAGGAATGAACGAACCATTTATTCATAAGTTAATTCCTGTTTTGGCAAAGCAAATGGGTGAAGCTTTCCCAGAGTTGCCAAAACAGCAGAAATTAATCAATGATGTTATTTTTGAGGAAGAAAGAAGTTTCCTTAGAACTATTGAACAAGGTTTAGTTCGTTTAGATAATTTAATTTCTAATTCAGAAGGCAAAGTATTGAGCGGAGCTGACGTATTCGAATTATATGACACTTTTGGTTTTCCACCAGATTTATCGAGAATTATAGCTGAAGAAAAAGGTTTTTCTATCGATGAAAAAGGCTATGAAGAAGAAATGGCAAAACAGAAGAAGCGCTCACAAAAAGCTTCGGCTACAGCTACATCGGATTGGGTTGTTGTAGATGCTAATGCCAGCGAATCTTTTGTGGGATACGACTGCACAGAAGGAGAAGTAAATATTACTCGCTATAGAAAAGTTGAAAATAATAAAGGAGAGTTTTATCAAATTGTTTTAGACCAAACACCTTTTTATGCAGAGAGTGGAGGACAAATTGGTGATAGTGGTTACTTAATCGCAGGAGATGAAAAAGTTGAAGTTCTTGATACCAAAAAGGAGAACAACCTTATCATTCATATTACCAAAGATTTACCTGAGGTAAAAGAAGGTTTAACGGCGAAAGTGAATGTTAAACGTAGAAATGATATCATGAAGAATCACTCTGCGACTCACTTATTACACCAAGCGCTTAGAACTGTTTTAGGTGAACATGTTCAGCAAAAAGGAAGTTTCGTTGGTCCAGATTATTTAAGATTCGATTTTTCTCATTTTTCTAAATTGACCGAAGAAGAATTAAAACAAGTTAACGACTTTGTTAATAATAAGATTAAAGAACATTTAGATTTAGTCGAAGATCGCGCGATGGCATTTAATGATGCTATTGATGCGGGTGCTATCGCTCTTTTCGGTGAGAAATATGGTGATGTAGTTCGAATGATTAAGTTTGGTGATTCTGTAGAGCTATGTGGTGGAACTCACGTTGTAAATACAAGTGATATCTACTTATTCCAAATTGTTTCTGAAAGCTCATCAGCTGCTGGAATTCGAAGAATTGAGGCGATTACAGGAGACAAAGCTTTAGCTTATTTCAAAAACTTCGAACAACAATTCAGACAAGTTGAAGACAAATTAGGTAAGCCAAAAGATGTTTTAGCTTCTTTAGAAAAACTTCAGAACGAAAATGATGCGCTGAAAAAAGAAATTGAAAATTATAAATTACAGGAGGCTAAGAATCAAAAACAAGTTTGGAAAAATAAAATTCAAACTTTTGGCGATGTAAATGCTATTTTGGTAGAAACTTCTATGGATAATGCTTTAATCAAGGATTTAGTTTTCCAACTAAAAGCTGAGATAGATAATTTATTTATTGTCGTAGCTAATTCATTCCAGGATAAACCAACGATTTCTGTTGGAATGTCTGATAATTTAGTCAAAGATAAATCTTGGAACGCCGGAAACCTTGTTAGAGAGTGGGCTAAAGAAATCAAAGGTGGCGGTGGAGGCCAACCTGTTTTTGCTACTGCAGGTGGTAAAGATGTGGAAGGTTTACCCAAAGTTTTAGAGCTTGCTAAAGAATTATTAGATTAAAATATTGTTTTTGTTAAATAAAGAAAATGCAGTTTTCTACGGAGAAGACTGCATTTTTATTTCAAATAAATTACATGAAGCTAAATATCGATAGAGTTGTAGCAGTCGGGTTTCTTAGACTTATTTTAGGCTTTATATTCCTGATATCTGTTTTGGTGATCGTTACTTTTGGTCATGGATTAGCTGAACCTATTTGGAATTTATCACATGTTTTTCTTAGAACGGATTTATTAATTGCTCTATTAATTCTACCTAGGGAGTGGGATAAGATCTCATTAGATTCAATTCTTAATAGAAATAAGGTTTAATAGAATCATAAGCTTTATCATTCTCTAAATAAAAGACTTTAATTATTTTTGCCAACCTTAATTGAAACACATCCTTAATTTTTTAATGGACAAAGAGTTTGAAAAATCAGTTAGCTAAAAGTAAAACTTTAAAAATGCGAAAACATAGGAACATTAGGTTTTTTATATTAATCTTTGTTTTAGTTATCCAAGTTTGTTTTTTGGTTTTAACCATAATAGAAAATTATGAAGCAAATGTTTGGTCGGTGAGTATTTTAGGTTCCATCGTTACTTTTCTAATTATTTTGGCAACAAGGTTTTTAGATTTACATCATGAGGAATATGATTATGAGAAATTATCGGTAGCCTTATGGGTGCCGGTGGGAGGGCTTATGTGTTATCAATTGCATACAAGTACAGATTTGTCTAATGTAGTTTCTTCGGCTTTGGTTGGTTTAGGTGCATCTTTTTTACCCAATATTAAATCCAGTTCTGAATATTTAAAGAAGCTACCGGCAGCCATTTATTGTGGAACATTTATAGGAATGACAAGCATGGCAGTTCAAGCCTCTATTCTAGTGATACTAGCTGCGGGATTAGTTTCTGGTTTGCTTTATATATTGTCTAAAAACATTTTTGTGGGCGTGGGTGGTAAATTAGGTACTATTGCCTTTGTTGGAGTGGTTGTTTTAGTTATAATTGATCGTGTTCTATGAATATTTTAATATTAATCATATTTGGAATTCTAGGAGCAGTTTTAACTTTCTATGCGAGCGATAAGTTCAAGATAAGCGCTGTTAAATCTTCGGCTTTATTATCCTTGATGTTAGCTTTATTCTTTTATTTCTTTCCTAGTGTTGTAAATTCATTCTTAAGTAAAAATATTCCATTAGTTTTCTTCGGAACATCGTTTATAGGTATGGTTTCACCACAAATAAAAGTAGGCTATAAACGCTTGGCCATAGCAGGTGCTATTTTCCCTTTATTATTCATTTTCAAAAGTAATTTTTTCGAAGGCTTTGGTGGGGCACTAGGTGCATTAGCATTTATTTCTTTGTTGGCTACCTTAGGTTTTTCTGATTTATTATTGAACAAGAGAAATATTTTAAAGAGTATCATTTATGTTAAAAACAAAGTGAACAAGTAGTTAAGCCTCAATGATGGTCACAATTATCATCTCCCTTTAGCGCATTTATCCTGATTCCAATTTATCGATATTACTTATTCTTTTTAATTATTCAATTTAATCGTCCATCCGACATTTTGTCATATTTTCTTGGATTGGTGTTTTATTTGAACTTAGGCCAATCAAATTAGATTTAATATGAAAAAAGGAAATATTAATGTTTCGGTGGAGAATATTTTCCCACTCATTAAAAAGTTTTTATACAGCGACCACGAGATATTCTTAAGAGAGTTAATTTCGAATGCAACCGATGCAACGCTTAAATTAAAACACCTTAACAATATTGGAGAAGCTCAAGTTGAGTACGGAAATCCAATCATTGAAGTTAAATTAAATAAAGAGGATAAAACCCTTCATATTATCGACCAAGGTATTGGTATGACTGCTGAAGAGGTTGAAAAATATATTAATCAAGTTGCCTTTTCAGGGGCTGAAGAGTTCTTAAATAAATATAAAGATTCTGCAAGCGACTCAGGAATCATTGGACACTTTGGTCTAGGTTTCTATTCTGCGTTTATGGTGGCAGAAAGAGTTGACATTATTACAAAATCTTACCAAGATGGTGCACAAGCAGTAAAATGGAGCTGTGATGGAAGTCCTGAATTCACGATTGAGGAAACTGAAAAAGAAGATAGAGGAACAGAAATCGTTCTACATATTGCAGAGGATTCTACAGAATTTTTAGAAGAATCAAGAATCAGAGAGCTTCTAATGAAGTATAACAAGTTTATGCCGATTCCGATTAAATTTGGAACCAAAACAGAAACTTTACCACTTCCAGAAGATGCTGCTGAAGATGCAACACCAGAAACCAAAGAAGTTGACAATATCATTAATAATCCTACGCCAGCTTGGACTAAAACGCCAACTGACTTAACAGATGAGGATTATTTAAACTTCTATAGAGAACTATATCCTACACAGTTTGAAGAGCCACTTTTCTGGATTCACTTAAACGTAGATTATCCGTTTAATTTAACCGGAGTGTTATTCTTCCCTCGTTTAGGAAACAACATCAATATCGATCAAGACAAGATTCAATTATATCAAAATCAAGTTTTTGTAACCGATGAAGTGAAAGGAATTGTACCTGATTTCTTGATGTTACTTAGAGGTGTAATTGATTCACCAGATATTCCATTAAACGTTTCTAGATCATACTTACAAGCTGACGGAGCAGTTAAGAAAATCTCTCAATACATCACACGTAAAGTTGCAGATAAGTTAATTTCATTGTTAAAAGAAGACAGAGAAGGCTTTGAGCAGAAATGGAATGATATTAAAGTTGTTTTAGAATATGGCGTTGTTTCCGAAGAAAAATTCGCTGATAAATCAGACAAATTTATGCTTTACCCAACGGTGGATGAAACTTATTTCACTTGGGATGAGTTAAACGAAAAGATCAAGGATAACCAAACAGATAAGGATGGAAACTTGGTGATTTTATATGCTTCTGATAAAGATAGTCAAGATACCTACATTTCTACGGCAAAAGATAAAGGCTACGAAGTATTGTTATTTGATTCTCCTATTGCATCTCACTTTATTCAAAAATTAGAACAAACTAAGGATAAAGTTCAGTTGGTGCGTGTAGATGCTGATCATATCAATAATTTAATCAAGAAAGATGAAGTAGTAGTTTCTAGATTAACAGATGAGCAAAAAGAAAGCTTAAAAACGACTCTTGAGAATACCATTGATAAAGAGAAATACGCAGTTCAGTTAGAAGATTTAGACAGTACTGATGCACCGTTTGTAATTACTCAACCTGAGTTTATGCGTAGAATGAAAGACATGCAAAAAACAGGTGGCGGAGGAATGTTCGGAATGGGTAATTTCCCAGAAATGTACAACCTTGTGGTAAACACGAACAGTGATTTAGCTAATGAAATATTAGAAAAATCTGAAGATCAAAAGGCAGAAGTAATTAATCAAGCTTTAGATTTAGCTAAACTTTCTCAGAATTTATTGAAAGGAAAAGAGCTTACAGATTTTATTAATAGAAGCTTTGCTTTGTTGAAATAATTTATTTTAGGTTCCCATTAATTTAAATAAATAAAACCTGCTCATTTTTAAATGAGCAGGTTTTTTAATGACATAGATTTATGTTCTAAATCTTTAAAAGTCTTGATGCTATAGTGTTAAATACGGATAATGCATCCAACATTAAATGAACAAGCAGAACTAAACTAAAGAGATAATTTTCTCAATTGAATCGCTGTTAAAACTTTTTTGGTATATAATGGAAAGTCTGCATTTTGAAGCCAACCAAAATAGCCTTTATCTTTTTCTAAAACGTCTTCAACTTTTTTGCCTTTATATTTACCGAATTTGAAAATTTCGTGACCATCATCGTCATAGCCAATAAACCCTGCGAAATCTGCATTCTCAAAATGTTGAGAATATTCACTCAAGAAATCAATACTATTTTCTAACTCTTCATATTTAGCAATTTGAGCTTTTAAAATTTCATAGGTTGCCAAGGTATCAGCTTCGGCACTATGCGCATTGATTAAATCTTTATCGCAATAAAATTTATAAGCAGCCGATAAATTCCTTGGTTCCATTTTGTGGAAAATAACCTGCACATCGATAGGTCTACACTTCTTTAAGTCAAGATCTTGACCCACGCGAAGTAATTCTTCCGCCAATAAAGGAATATCAAATCGATTGGAGTTAAACCCAGCCACATCCGATCCTTCAATCATTTGCACTACTTGCGGAGCAAGTTCTTTGAAAGTTGGCTTATCTTCTACATCTTCATCTGTAATGCCGTGTATAGCTGTCGTTTCAGGTGGAATAGGCATCTCTGGATTTACAAGCCAAGTTCTGCTTTCTTTCTCTCCCGATGGATAAACTTTTAAAATAGCTATTTCAACAATGCGATCTTTGCTGACATTAATTCCAGTGGTTTCTAAATCGAAAAAGCAAATAGGTTTAGTTAGGTTTAATTTACGCATGTACAAAGGTTTTTTTGAAGATAATAGATAGAATGATATAAATTAAAATAATAGGAGCAAGGGCCGATAATCCCATGAATATCAATAATAATACAGCCGATGCTAATAAAATGATTTGTGGAAAGATGTCCTTCAATTTCATAGATTTCAATTTAAAAGAAAACAATGGAATATCTGCCACTAATATAAAGCTTGAAATAATGGTTAATGGGATTAAAGAATTAAAGGCATAATTTTCCATGAAATCCTTGGATAAGGTTTGAGTTAAAATAAATAAACCAAATATTAATATGGTATTCGCGGGAGTTGCTAATCCTTTAAAATAAGTGGTTTGGGTAGTGTCAACATTAAATTT
>CAZKJO010000004.1:38714-47581 GCA_964553105.1 uncultured Weeksellaceae bacterium
CGGGAGTTGCTAATCCTTTAAAATAAGTGGTTTGGGTAGTGTCAACATTAAATTTCGCTAATCTTAATGCTGAAAATAAGGTGATTAATAATCCAAAAAATGCCACAGCTGGAAACATCACGGAAGTGCTTTGACTTGCATCAGCCAACATTTTGGTCATTAAAAATCCTGGGAAAACCCCAAAAGTCACCATGTCAGCTAATGAATCGAGCTGTAAGCCAATAGGAGAAGCCACATTGAGCCAACGAGCGACCATTCCATCAAGCAAATCCGCTACTAAGGAAATGCCTAATAAAATCGTAATGATTTCTTTGAAATTATTATCCTCTTTAAACTCAAAAACACTGTAAAACACAGTGAGATAGACCAGTATACATCCACTAAATAGATTAATTAGCGTAAGTAGGTTAGGAATATGTCTTTTTATACTCATATATGCGAAGATAAGAGTTTTAGGCAATATTAGTTAGAATTTGGTGTTTAATACAAAAGCAACGATTTTTGTGCTTTATTAATCACCATATGCAAAAGTTTAGTTTATTAATTCTACTCATGTGCGCTACTCAGGTGGCAGCACAATTTCGCTCGTATTCAAACGAATTCTTGAACATTGGAGTAGATGCACGGGCTTTTGGAATGGGAAACGCCGTTGTGGCCAATATTGGTGATGTAAACTCAACTTACTGGAACCCTGCGGGTTTAGCGCAAATGGGAGATAGGTGGCAAGGTGCTGCCATGCATGCTGAATATTTTCAATCCATTGCAAAATATGATTACTTAGCAGCAGCAATTCCATTAGATAACAGAAATGCCATCGGGGTTTCTTTGTATCGTTTTGGGGTGGATAACATCCTTAATACGACAGAGTTGATTGATAATCAAGGGAATATTGATTATGATAGAATCTCAACTTTTTCGGCAGCAGATTATGCCTTACAAATGTCTTATGGTGGAAATTTCTTTAACATAGAAGATGTGAATTTTGGTTTAAACGCTAAGTTGGTTTATCGAAATGTTGGGAAATTTGCGAATGCCTTTGGTTTTGGATTAGACGCTGGTGCGCAATATAGAAAAGGTGATTTTGCTGCGGGAATTATGGTGAGAGATATTACTTCAACTTTTAATGTTTGGAGTGTCAACCAAGACGAATTAAATCAATTAACCATTGATGGAATTGTATTAAATGAACCACCAGAAGAAACCATGGAGCTTACTTTGCCTAAAATTCAATTAGGAGTAAGTCAAAAAGTTCATTTTTCTGATAAATTTACTGGTTTGGGTGAGTTAGATTTAAATTTTAAATTAAGAGAAACCAATGATTTAGTTTCTGCATCCAATTTGAGTTTTTCTCCTGCGGCAGGTATCGAGCTAGCATATGATGAAATGATTTTTATTCGTGCGGGTGTTAATAATTTCCAGAAAGTAGAGAATTTTGATGGAAACCAAGAGTTTCAATTTCAACCTAATATTGGTTTAGGTTTTAAATATAATGGAATCTCAATCGATTATGCATTGACTGATATTGGAGATCAAAGTATCGCGCTTTATTCGAATATTTTCTCTGTTAAAATTGATATGGCAGAGTTCTATTAAGTTATTTAACATCTTATTTTATTAGTTTCAATCTGTTTCAGAACGTAGGTTCTGTGGATTTTATTTATCTTTAAATCATGAAAAAATTTCTCATAACGGGCGGCGCAGGATTTATAGGCTCACATTTGGTAGAAAATTTATTGAATAAAGGGCATCAAGTAGTTGTAGTAGATAATTTCCACGACTTTTATAATTATAAAATTAAGCTCAAAAATTTGTCTGAAGCCGTTGGTGTTACTTTGAAATTAAGTCATAATAATAAGATGGATGATGTGGCAGAATTTACAAAAGACAGTACATCTACTAATTTTAAATTAATTTATGGAGATATTAGAGATGAAGGAATTTTAGACGATTTATTTGAAACTGAAAATTTGGATATGGTGGTTCACTTAGCAGCCTTGGCGGGAGTTCGTCCTTCTATTGAAAATCCGATTGCTTATGAATCTGTGAACGTAAAAGGAAGCATGCTCTTGTTCGAAATGTGCAAAAAGTGGAATGTTAAGAAATTTGTTTGTGCTTCATCGTCCTCAGTTTATGGAAATAATGCTAAAGTTCCATTTGAAGAAACAGATATTGTAGATTTTGCAATTTCGCCTTATGCAGCCACGAAGAAGTCTGTTGAAGTTTTAGGACATGTATATCATTCTTTATACGGGATAGATATGTTTCAACTAAGATTTTTCACCGTTTATGGCCCAAGACAACGACCAGATTTAGCTATACACAAGTTTACCAGATTGATTGATAAAGGAGAGCCTATTCCATTTTTTGGAGATGGAAGTACGGCGAGAGATTATACCTATGTAGATGATATTATGGATGGTGTATTGAAATCTATAAATTATTTATTCGAAAAAGAAAAAGTCTATGAGATTGTAAACCTAGGTGAGAGTCAGGTGATTAACTTAAAACAAATGTTGAGCACCATTGAAACTACTTTAGGCAAAAAGGCAAAAATCAATCAATTACCCATGCAACCAGGTGATGTAAACGTTACTAACGCAGATATTTCTAAAGCTAAAAAACTCATCAATTATCAACCAACAACTACTTTCGAAGAGGGAATCAAAAAGTTTGTTGCTTGGTATAACTTAGAAACTATTTCTTAATGAAAAATTTATTTAGTGTATCGCTTTTGGTTCTTATTGGATTTATTTCTGCACAGGAATATTATTTTAATCGTTTGATTCAATATGAACAAAATGGTGAAGAAAAAATTCAGCTATTATTTAACTCAGAGAACAAGGATTATTTCTTATTCTTAAATGATTCTAGTGAAGATGTTTCAGCAGATTTGTTTGATAAAGCCTCAAAGAAAATTCATACTTATGCGGTAAAACGTCCGCAAGAAAAAAATGGTTTAATTTATACATATGTATATGACTCTTCAGATAAACTATTAAAGTCAACGCCGAATGAGAATTTGGTATATGATTTTAAGACTAAAAGAGATGATGGTTATTATAGATTTACGGATTTAAAGATATACGAAGGAGAAAATGAAACTCAGCCTATTATTTCTGCTGACTTAACTATGCGCTATACCCACGAAAGTAAATTTGAGATTTTTAACTTATGTTGTTTATTAGGTGCTGATTATTTTGACCTACTTAGGCCTGACGATAAATTTGTAGTTGTGCAGGCCAAAATAACAGATCGCTTAAACCAAACGCACAACTACAAATTAATAAGTGAACAGGTTATTCAATTTACATTGAAAGCTCCTGAAAAGAGAAAATAATCCTTTTTTAAGGGAAGACACCTCTTTCAATATAGGTTTGCTCAAGTCTCTTTAAAGCTACCACATAAGCTGCTGTACGCATATCGGTATCGTATTCTTCCATGACAGAAATTACATTATCAAAAGAAGTTTCTACCTTATCTTCAAGCTTAACTAATACATCACTAATCTTCCAGATTTCAGATCTTCTATTTTGAAGCCATTCAAAATAGCTCCCAATTACACCTCCACTATTGCAAAGAATATCTGGAATAATTGTTATTCCTTTATCGATTAAAATTTGCTCAGCATCTGATTGAGTAGGACCATTTGCACCTTCAGCAATTAGAGTAGCTTTGATGCTCTTTACATTTTCCATGTTAATTTGATTTCCAAGAGCTGCTGGAATTAGAATATCGCAATCGATTCCAAAAAAGTCTTCATTGCTAAACTTGTCCGCATTAGGAAAACCATCGATACCTTGGTTTTGTTGATGGTATTCAGTTAATTCTTCTGGATCAATTCCATTTTCATTGTAGATAGTTCCCGTATGATCCTGAACACCGATTAGTATAGCGCCTGTTTTGGCCATAAAATGAGAAGCCCAATAACCTACATTTCCAAAACCTTGAACTATATATTTCTTGCCAATAAGATTTATGTCTTTTAGTTTTGCCCATTTTTTAATGGTAACGACCACTCCAAAACCTGTGGCGCGATCTCTTCCATCTAGACCACCCGACACAACAGGTTTACCTGTAACAACATGGTAGTTAGAAAATCTTTGACTGGGAGCTTTATTAGAAGAAAAAGTATCAGCAATCCAAGCCATGATCTGAGAATTAGTTCCCACATCGGGAGCTGGAATATCATAATCTGGTCCTATATTCTCTCCCAAAGCATAAGTAAACCTACGTGTAATTCTCTCTAATTCTGATTGAGAATAAGCTTTGGGATCAATTTCAATTCCGCCTTTTCCACCGCCATAGGGTAGGCCGGCTAATGCCGTTTTCCATGTCATCCAAGTGGCTAATGCTCTAGCAGAATCAATGTCTAACGTTGGATGATATCTTAATCCACCTTTGTAAGGGCCTAATGCATTGTTGTGTTGAACTCGATAGCCCGTAAAAACTTCTATACTTCCGTCGTCTAATCTGGCTGGAAAATGAACTACGATTTCGTTTTGAGTCTTTGCCAATATTTTTCTAACCCCAGGGTTAAGTTGAATAGTATCTGCTGCTTTATTGAACTCGGCCATTACGTTTTCGTACATTCCGGTTTTTTTCTTAATGGCAGTTTTGCTTGTCATTGATGATGGTTTTATAGAATTATGATATAAATTTAGTTAAAGTTCTAAAGACTATCATTAATATTAATTTATTATTTTCAATAAATTTTAAACTAAACTAAAAATAAGACCATATAAAATGCGTTAAAGCAAATATACTTACACATTATAAACGATTTATGAAATACAACTTTTATGTAAATGTCATAAATGCATACTCTTTTAAAATTAAATTTCTTAAAGCATTTAATCAATAGAAAAATACACTTTATACAGGAAAACTTACACTTTATACAATTTTCCCTACCGTTCATACATTTATATATTCAACCGGAACATATTCATGATATATTTGTTCTAAGAAATAAAAGGAATAACATAATTACTAATTGACCATAATTCCTATTTTAAAAAGCTAAAAGTCCTTTCATTAGAGTATAATAAACTCAACTTTTATTATAAACAATTTAACTATTCTAATGATTTTGATGAACTCTACTGAAAGGCTTTAGCTTAAAGTAAACTCAATTTTTACATAAAAAAAATCTGCTTGTCTATGACAAGCAGATTTTTGATTTGATTAAGCTTTGTTAATTTTAAATATTAACCAACACTTCCTTCTAAGCTAATTTCTAGTAATTTTTGAGCTTCAATAGCAAACTCCATTGGTAATTTATTTAAAACCTCTTTACTAAATCCGTTTACGATTAAGGCAATAGCTTTCTCATCGTCGATACCTCTTTGATTGCAATAGAACATTTGATCTTCACCAATCTTAGATGTTGTTGCCTCGTGCTCTAATTGTGCTGAATCATTATGAATCTCAATATATGGGAAAGTGTGTGCACCACATTTGTTACCCATTAATAAAGAGTCACACTGAGAGAAGTTTCTCGCTCCATGTGCATTTTTAGTCACTTTCACTAATCCTCTATATGAGTTTTGTGAATAACCAGCAGAAATTCCTTTAGAAATAATGGTGGACTTTGTATTCTTACCAATATGAATCATTTTAGTTCCGGTATCTGCTTGCTGATAATTATTGGTAACAGCCACAGAGTAGAATTCTCCCACAGAATTATCACCTTTTAAAATACAGCTTGGGTATTTCCAAGTTACTGCAGAGCCTGTTTCAACTTGTGTCCAAGAAATCTTTGAGTTGGTATGCGCAATTCCTCTTTTCGTTACGAAATTATAAACACCACCTTTACCTTCATTGTTACCAGGATACCAGTTTTGAACTGTAGAATATTTAATTTCAGCACCGTCTAAAGCGATTAATTCAACCACAGCAGCGTGTAATTGATTTTCGTCTCTAGATGGAGCAGTACATCCTTCTAAGTAAGAAACGTATGAATCTTCATCAGCAATTAACAAGGTTCTTTCGAACTGACCTGTACCTGCTTTATTAATTCTAAAATAGGTAGAAAGTTCCATAGGGCATTTTACACCTTTTGGAATGTAGCAGAAACTACCATCAGAGAAAACTGCAGAGTTAAGCGCTGCATAGAAGTTATCTCCTCTTGGCACAACTGTTCCAATATATTTCTTAACTAAATCTGGATGCTTTTGAATAGCATCTGAAATAGACATAAAAATAATACCTTTTTCCTTTAGCGTCTCTTGAAAAGAAGTAGCAACCGATACCGAGTCAATTACCACGTCCATAGCAACACCCGTTAAACGCTTTTGCTCATTTATTGAAATTCCAAGACGTTCAAAAGTTCTCAATAATTCAGGGTCAACTTGATCTAAAGATTCAAGTTCAGGTTTCTTTTTAGGCGCTGCAAAATATTTAATTGCATTAAAATCAGGTTTCTCATAATTTACGTTCGCCCAATCTGGTTCTTCCATACTTTGCCAAATCTCAAATGACTTCAATCGCCATTCGGTCATCCATTCTGGTTCATTTTTTCTAACCGAAATCATGCGAATAATTTCCTCGTTCAACCCTACAGGGAAATCTTCATACTCAATATCGGTTGTGAACCCAAATTCGTATTCTTTATTAGAACTTAGTTCTTCTCTTAAATCGTCTTCTGTATATTTACTCATTTCTTTTCTTATTTAAGATTTAAAGCACAATCCATATTTTTAAAATTCATGCATTTCAGAGGATTGCTTTTCTTAAATCTTATTTTGAATTGTATCTTATTAAATTATACCAAATGTATTGGCATTATTAATTTATTATTAAAGGGCAAAGGATTCACCACATCCACATGTTCTGTTTGCATTTGGGTTATTAAAAATAAAGCCTTTTCCATTTAGCCCACCTGAAAATTCTAAGGTGGTCCCAACTAAATAAAGGAATGAACTTTTATCAACCAAGATGCGAACACCATTATCTTCAAACAATTGATCCTCTTCATTACGATTTTTATCAAAGTTTAAATTATAAGATAAACCACTGCATCCGCCACTTGTTACACTTACACGCACAAAACTTGTGTCTAAAGAAGTACCTTCTTCACCAAGTAGTTGTTCTATTTTGGTTTTAGCCTGTTCAGAAACTTTAATCATCTTATTTAGATTTATTCTACAAAAATACAAATTTACTAGGGATTTCTAGGTATAGTTCAAATTATGTATGAATTGGTCTATAGATAAAATTTATTAATTATTTAAAACCTAATTTCATGATTCTTTCAAAGTATTATTATAAAAAGCTTAATCTATTGTTTTTTAAAGATTTATCAAGTTGTTTTTAGCTTCATCAAACTCTTTCATCATAGAGAATACAACATCTTCAGCAGAAATGATTTCATTAATTAATGAAGAACCTTGTCCGATTTCTAATTCACCTTCAACCAAATCTCCTTCGAACATTCCTTTTTTTGCACGACCACGACCTAAAAGCTCTTGTAGTTCTTCCTTAGTTGCACCTTCGGTATAGGCTTTTTGAACTTGTTGCCAAAAATTATTTTTAATGAGTCGTACAGGAGCTAATTCTTTTAATGTAAGATGGGTGTCTCCTTCATTTGCTTTAATGATTTCCTGTTTAAATGCAATATGAGAAGAAGCTTCATGAGTCGCAGCGAATCTAGAGCCTACCTGGACTCCGTCTGCACCCAAAATCATACAAGCCAACATTTGCTTACCTGTTGAAACTCCTCCTGCTGCCAATAAGGGTATTTCTATATGATTGGCAACATCTGGAATAAGGCAAAGCGTGGTGGTTTCCTCTCTGCCATTATGACCACCTGCCTCAAATCCCTCTGCCACGATGGCGTCTACGCCGGCTTCTTGTGATTTCAATGCAAATTTAACGCTACTCACCACATGAACTACTTTAATTCCTTCCTTTTGAAGCGTAGAAGTCCATGCTTTTGGATTTCCCGCGGAGGTGAAAACAATTTTTACACCTAATTTTATAATGTTTTCCATGTGTTCCTCTATCGAAGGATACATTAGAGGAACGTTAACCCCGAAAGGTTTATCTGTAGCTGCCTGACATTTTTTGATATGTTCCACCAATACATCTGGATACATGCTTCCTGACCCAATTAAACCCAGACCACCAGCGTTTGAAACTGCTGAAGCTAGTTTCCATCCGCTATTCCAGATCATTCCACCTTGTATGATAGGATACTTTATATTAAAAAGAGAGTTAATTCTATTCGCCATTAATTGTATAATTTGATTCAAAAATAACTTAATTTTTAGGAATCAAAAACTTGAGATAAGAATTGAATTTGAATATGGTAATGAATTTGCTATTTTTGGGAAAGAAATAAAACTTTGAAAATTGAAAGTACTTTGATACTTTTGCAAAAAATAAGAAGATTATGTATTGGACACTAGAATTAGCATCATACCTAAGTGACGCACCATGGCCAGCGACAAAAGACGAGTTAATCGACTACGCTATAAGAACTGGAGCTCCTTTAGAAGTTGTAGAAAATCTTCAGTCAATCGAGGATGAAGGAGATTCATATGAATCTATCCAAGAAATCTGGTCAGACTACCCGACGGATGAGGATTTTTTATGGAATGAAGACGAGTATTAAAAATTAGATTTTGAATAACTTAAAACCCTTGTGTTGAGGGTTTTTTTATTTTTATAAATTTAGGTTTTAGAGATGGAAGAAGTCCTGTTTTTAAAATTTATAAACTTCTTTTTGATTTAATTTTCATCTGTTATAGACATACCTTCGCTTGAGTCATTTAATCTTAAGTTAAGTTTCTAGGATAATCTTAATAAATCATTTCGTATTATAAACTGCAAAAGTGTCATAATTTGTAACTTTGCACGACATTTGA
>CAZKJO010000004.1:47681-49683 GCA_964553105.1 uncultured Weeksellaceae bacterium
TTTCGTATTATAAACTGCAAAAGTGTCATAATTTGTAACTTTGCACGACATTTGAATAAAATCAAACACTTAAACAAAACATACCTAAAAATAATATGGGTTTTTTAGATAAAATTTTAAAAGGATTTCTTGGAGATAAGAATGAGAAAGACGTAAAAGAATTACGTAAATATGTTGACCAAGTCCTTCAAGCTGAGCACGAAAAAATAGAAAAACTTTCTATAGACGAATTAAGAGCTAAGACAGATGAGTTCAAGCAGAAAATCAAAGATGCTGTAAAAGAGCAAGATGATAAGATTGCTGACTTGAAAGCAAAGATCGAAGCTTCCGAAGAAATTGAGGAAAAAGATGAGTTTTTCCATCAAATTGATCAGATCAATAAGGAGAAATATGAAATAGAAGAAAAAGTCTTATCGGAATTGCTTCCAGAAGCTTTTGCGGTTGTTAAAGAAACAGCTAAAAGGTTCTATCATAATTCAGAAATTGAGGTAGAAGCAAAACCTTTTGATAGAGAATTAGCTGGACAAAAAGATTACGTTCAACTTGTAGGTGATACCAAGGCTGTTTGGAAAAACTCATGGGATGCGGCAGGTAAAGAAGTTATCTGGGACATGATTCACTATGATGTTCAATTAATTGGTGGTACTGTATTACATCAAGGTAAAATCGCGGAGATGCAAACAGGTGAGGGTAAAACCTTAGTGGCTACACTTCCTATTTATTTAAATGCATTAACAGGTAGAGGAGTTCACGTAATTACTGTTAACAACTATCTTGCACGTCGTGATGCTAGTTGGATTGGACCTATTATGGAGTTCCATGGTTTAAGTATTGATTGTATCGATAATCACCAACCTAACTCAGAAGGTAGAAGACAAGCTTATAAAAAAGATATTGTTTACGGAACGAATAACGAATTTGGTTTCGATTATTTACGTGATAATATGGCGACTTCAATGGATAATTTAGTTCAACAAGAATTGAATTATGCTATTATTGACGAGGTCGATTCAGTTTTAATTGATGATGCAAGAACACCATTGATTATTTCGGGGCCAGTTCCACAAGGAGATCGCCAAGAATATGATGCTTTAAAACCAACTATTGATAAATTAGTTAGAGTTCAACGTGAAGAATTATCTAAAACATTGAATGATGCCAAGAAATATTGGAAAGAAGGTAAATCTAAAGAAGCTGGATTTGAATTATTAAAAGTATTCCGTGGTTTACCTAAATATAAGCCATTAATCAAGTTCTTATCTGAAGACGGTACACGTACTTTGTTACAGAAAACAGAGTCACATTATATGCAGGACAACAACCGTGAAATGCATAAGATTGATGATCACTTATATTTCGTGATTGACGAGAAACAAAATCAAATCAACCTTACAGATAAAGGAATTGAATATTTATCTCAAGATAATCAAGACCCTGAATTCTTTGTATTGCCAGAGATTGGAGAAGAAGTTGCAAAAATTGAGCAATTAGATCTTCCAAAAGAAGAAGAATACGCTAAGAAAGAAGAGTTTTTTCGTGAATTTGCTATTAAATCAGAACGCATTCACAGTATGAACCAACTATTGAAAGCCTACACCTTGTTTGAGAAAGACGTGGAGTATGTTGTAATGGATGGTCAGGTGAAAATTGTAGATGAGCAAACAGGACGTATCATGGATGGTCGTCGATATTCAGATGGTTTACACCAATCTATTGAAGCAAAAGAAAATGTAAAGATTGAGGCTGCAACCCAAACCTTTGCTACTGTAACCTTACAGAACTACTTCCGAATGTATAACAAGCTTTCGGGGATGACGGGTACTGCGGAAACAGAAGCAGGTGAGTTTTGGGAAATCTATAATTTAGATGTGGTTGTAATTCCAACCAACAGACCAATTGCGCGTCACGATAAAGAAGATAAAATTTATAAAACCAATCGCGAGAAGTTTAATGCAGTAATTGAAGAAGTTACGCGTTTATCTAAAGAAGAAAAACGTCCGGT
>CAZKJO010000004.1:49783-63939 GCA_964553105.1 uncultured Weeksellaceae bacterium
GAAAAAATTTCTAAATTAATGGATAGAATGGGCCATAAAGAAGGTGATGTTTTACAACATTCTATGGTTTCTAAATCTATCGAAAGAGCGCAGAAAAAAGTAGAGGAAAACAACTTCGGAATCAGAAAAAGATTACTTGAGTATGATGACGTAATGAACAAACAACGTGAGGTAATTTATACGCGTCGTAGAAATGCATTGAATGGTGAAAGACTGGATACCGATATTGCAAACATGATTTATGATACTGTATTCTCTATTGTGAATATTCACAAATCAACGAATAAGTTCAAGGATTTTGAAATGGACTTGATTAAACATTTCACGATGGATTCGCCTGTAACACCAAAAGAATTCGAGGGTAAATCTGAAAATGATTTAGTGAAACTTGTCTTCAAGGCTGCAATGGCGGATTATAAGATGAAAGTTAAAACTACAGCAGAAAAAGTATATCCTGTAGTAGCAAATATCTTTGAAAATAATACTCAAAACTTCCAACGAATTCAAGTTCCATTTACGGATGGAGCTAAAACGTTAACGGTGGTTTCTGATTTAGAAAAAGCTTATAATACAGAAGGAAAACAATTAATTAAAGACTTCGAAAAAGGTATTACTTTAGCTTTAATTGATGAGCACTGGAAGGAGCATTTACGTGATATGGATGATTTACGTCGTTCGGTTCAAAACGTAACGTATGAGCAAAAAGATCCTTTAGTAGTTTATAAGGAGGAATCTTTCTATATGTTCAGAAACATGTTAGACGAGGTAAACAGAGAAACAATCTCATTCTTATTCAAAGGTGAATTACCAGCTCCAGATCCTCGTCAGATTCAGCAAGCTCGTCAGCAAAGAGAGGAGAAAGTTGAAACCAATAGAGGTGAAGATATGAGTCAAAGTTCTCAAGCTAATCAGCAGGCTGCTAATCAACAACGTGGTGAGCAAGTAGAAGTTACGGCTCCTAGACAAGTGGTTAAAATTGGAAGAAACGAACGAGTAAACATTAGAAATGTAAATTCGGGAGAGAAACAAGAATTAAAATACAAACAAGCAGAACCTATGATCGAAACAGGTGAGTGGGTTTTAGTTGAGGATTAATTCGGCTAGGATTTAAGAATTATTGAAAGGTCAGAATTTAATATTCTGATCTTTTTTTTCATCGTTGAATATCAAATGATAATAGTTTATTTTGCCTAGTTCGTCATTATCTCCAGCAGAAATATCACTTATTTTTATCTATTCAATAAATATTAAAACCGTGAAAATATTTGTTATTAAAAATTTATGAGACTTTAGGAGAACAAATTAATTTAAAAGCACGATTTTTGAATATTGATTTAGCCTTATGGATTTGAAGTTAAAAGTAGAACAAATACAAAACAGAATATTGAATTATAAGAAAGCAGGTTATCAATTGTGCATAACCTCATCTTTTCAAACCCATAGTTTGCCCTTGTTACATATAGTTACTACGGCGATTCCAGATTTACCTGTCTTGTTTATTGATACAGGATTTCATTTTCCGGAAACTTATGCGTTTAGAAATCAAATCAAAGGTGATTGGAATTTAAATTTAATCAATGTACAGAGCAAAACAGCCAAGAATCAACAAGTGGATGCAGATGGTCAGTTTTTGTATTCAACAGATCCTGAATACTGTTGTCATATCAACAAGGTTGAACCCTTGGATGATGCCATGAAAATTTATGATATTTGGATAGCAGGTTTAAGAAAAGATCAGACCAAATTCAGAACAACTTTGCAAGAAGAAGAGTTTCAGGAAGAGGGGCTAATGAAATATCATCCTATTTTGGATTGGAATTCAAAAATGATTTATGATTATGCCAAGGCTTTTAATTTGCCACAACATCCGCTGGAGGCTCAGGGTTATTTGAGTATCGGATGTATGCCATGCACAAATAGTGTATCAGAGGATATGGAACGAAGTGGAAGGTGGTATGGTAGTAAAAAAACTGAATGTGGAATACATTTAAACACAAAATAAATGCGGGTTTTAGTTACAGGTGGAGCAGGATATATCGGTTATTCCCTGGTGAATTTATTGGATCAAAATGAGAATATTTCTGAAATTACGGTTTTTGATAACTTGCTCAGAAACAATACACATTTCTTTACAGAAGGTAATAAATTAAAGAAAACAAAATTCCTGAAGGGTGATATACTGAATTTATATGAATTAGAAAATGCTGTAAAAGATAAAGATATTGTGGTGCATTTGGCGGCACATGTAGAATTTCCTTACAGTTATCAGGATAATTATAAGTATGAACAGGTTAATCATTATGGGACTGTAGTTTTATATAATTTACTGGAGCGTTTTCCTGTCGAAAAGGTTATTTTCTTGAGTTCTGCTGCCGTGTATGGTTTCAGTGAAAAAGTCACAGAATCAACACCACCGGCTCCCATCAACTTCTATGGATCTTCTAAACTACAAGCAGAGAAGTATTTACAATTATTGGAAAATCAGTCGAATATCTACCTTTTGAGGTCAGGCAATGTGTTTGGTTATAACCCCATGTTAAGACTGGACTCGGTAATCAATCGATTTATTTTTGATACACTGGTTTATGAAAAAATTAAAATTCACGGTGTTGGAAATCAGTTGAGACCATTTATTTCATTGGCTACCTTAACACAAGAAATTTTAAACTTTATAATGCAGGACCGCGTTAGTGGAATTTATAATTTAGTGGAATTCAACCAATCAATGAATCGAATTAGAGATTATCTGATGACAAAGAATCCAGATTTGGAGTTTGCTTATCTCAACTCAAATCAAGAATTTAAAACGGTTTCCATGTTTTCTGAAAAGTTGGATATTACACGAGATTTTGAGGAAACAATAGAACCGGTTTATCAACAATTCGAGGAATCAATACGATTAAAATGAATCAACTAACTTTAAATATTGTAAGTTTAATATGTTGTATACCCATGATGCTAAACTGTCAACAACCTCAGGATACAACTCAAATAAAAGATAATTATATGAAGCCTATAGAAAATTCAAATTTAGAAACAGCCACTTTTGGTGCAGGTTGTTTTTGGTGTACCGAAGCAGCTTTTGATCAATTAAAAGGTGTTTCCAAAGTTCAATCGGGTTATGCTGGTGGACATCAAGAAAATCCTACTTACAAAGAAGTATGTACAGGAGAAACAGGTCACGCAGAAGTAATTCAAGTTCACTATGATCCAAAAGTAATTTCATATCAAAAATTACTAGATGCATTTTGGGTTATTCATGATCCAACGCAATTAAACAGACAAGGAAATGATGTTGGAACTCAATATAGATCAGAGATTTTCTATCACAATGAGACTCAAAAAGAATTAGCTGAAAAAGCGATAGCTGAAGAATCTGAGTCAGGGAAATATGCTAATCCCATCGTAACCAAAGTTTCTGCATTGGATGGTAATTTCTATCCAGCAGAAGATTATCACACAGATTATTATGAATTAAACAAAACACAACCCTATTGTAGTGCGGTTGTAGCTCCAAAGCTACAAAAGTTTTATAAAGTTTTTCATGCTGATTTGAAACCTGAATATCAATAAAATTATTTAATAGTTTAAAAAAGTATAGAGACGTATTCAAACTTGATTAATCTATAGATTTAAGTAATCAATTTGAATTGTTATTAATAGGTTTTGCAGTAAATTTACGCCTTCAAAAATCATTCATTTATGTCCTTATTTGAGAATACAGAGGTAGCTTTTAAATTAAAATCAAACAATGAGTTGCGTAAAGCACATGCTATGTTTGTGGCGGTTGACAAAAATTGGTTGACCGATTTTGGTGCTTGGAGTTTGCCATGGGCTATTTATATTCCTGGCGTGAAATTCTTGATTAAGAATACAGTTTTTGCACATTTCTGTGGAGGAGAAACAAGAAAGGAATCTATGTTGACCATCGATAAGTTATATTCTCAGAATGTGAAAAGCATCTTAGACTATTCTGTTGAAGGAAAAGAAGATGAAGAAGAATATGAAAACTGCTTTAATGAAATTATGGCGGTAATTGATGATGCGACAGGAAACCCAAAAATTCCTTTCGTTGTATTCAAGCCTACAGGGTTTGGAAGTATTAAAATCTTTACCAAAGTTGGAGCTGGAGAATCTTTAAATGACAAAGAGCAAAAACAATGGGATAATATTCGTCGTCGTTTTGATGAAGTTTGTAAGAAATCTTATGAAAATGATGTAACGATTATGATCGATGCTGAGCATTCATGGATGCAAGATGCAGCAGACGATTTAGCTGTTGAATTAATGGAAAAATACAACAAGAAACGTTGTATTGTTGTAAATACACTTCAAATGTATCGTCATGATAGATTAGCTTATTTAAAGCAACAATTTGCTAAGGCTGAAAAAGAAAACTATTTCATAGGATATAAAGTTGTGCGTGGTGCTTATATGGAAATTGAACGCGAGAGAGCTGATGAAATGGATTATGAATCTCCCATTCAACCAGATAAAGCTTCCACGGATAGAGATTATAATGCAGCAATAGAATTTATTTTTCAACATAGAGATAGAATATCTCTGTTTGCTGGAACGCACAATGAGTTGAGTTGTAAATTGGTGATGGAAAAAATACAATCTAATAGTGTCGAAAAGGATGTTCACAATATTTGGTTTGGACAATTATTGGGAATGAGTGACAACATAAGTTTTGTATTAGGAGATAATGGTTATAATGTTGCCAAATATGTTCCTTATGGTCCGGTGAAAGATGTGATGCCATATTTAATTCGTCGAGCACAAGAAAATACATCTGTAGCTGGACAGTCTTCTAGAGAGCTAGGCTTAATTCAGAAAGAGCTTGAAAGAAGAAAATTAGAGAAATAGAATGGTAATTTATACTTGAAAATATTGAGTTGTGATATAAATTCTGTATTTTCAAATCTTGATAATAATGATTTAACTTTTTATTAAGTTAAATCATTATTTTTCTTATTATAATATCTAAAATACACTTCTAAATTGTCTAATAAACAAACATTTGCCGAGATTATTTTACCCTTGCCTTTAGATGGGACTTTTACTTATGAAGTTCCCTTTGGTTGGGATTTAAAGGTTGGGCAACGTGTGGCGGTGCAGTTTGGTAAAAGAAAGATTTATACAGGAATCATTCACTCTTTTCATCATAACAAGCCAGAATTATATAAGACAAAGTTCATAGAATCCATTTTAGAGGAAGAAGTTTTTGTTTTGCCTCAACAAATCAAACTTTGGGAATGGATAGCGGATTATTACATGTGTTCGCTAGGAGATGTTTTTAAAAATGCTTTCCCTACAGCCTTAAAACTTGAGAGTGATACTTTCGTTAAGTTGGTGAAGGGTAAAGAATTTCCTGTTGAAGAGGGAATTTCTGAAAATGCTTATTTAATTTGGGAGTCATTGCATCATAGATCTATGATTTCTGTTGATGAAGCAGCAGATATTTTAGATTTGAAATCTGTAATTCCAGTTTTAAAAGAGCTTTTAGATTATGGTTTAATTGAGCTTGATGAAAGGCTGATAGAGAAATATACGCCCAAAATTGAATATTATATTCAAACTGAAATTTCACTACAAGACGATTCATTGCAAGATGTATTGTCTCAATTAGAAAAAGCACCCAAACAAAGAGAATTATTCTTTCAATTGGTGATGCGTCAGCAACAAACTTCTAAACCAGTATTGGCCTCTAAGTTTATTAAAGAATTCGGCGGTTCATACGCCACATTACGTTCTTTAGCTGACAAAGGAATTATTAAATTCTTCGAAGATACCTCAGATCGAATTCAAGAATTTGATGAAGATTTACATGATATTCATGCTTTATCTGAACATCAGCAAAAAGCAATCGACGAAATTAGAATGAGCCTAAAAGACCACGATACAGTTCTTTTACATGGCGTTACTTCCTCCGGTAAAACCGAGATTTATATTAAGTTAATTGAAAGGGTATTGGCTAAGGGGAAAAAAGTTCTATATCTCTTACCAGAAATTTCGCTTACTACTCAATTAACTCAAAGACTTCAGAAGCATTTTGGAAATCAAATTGGAATTTACCATTCTAAATTTAACCAAAATGAACGAGTTGAATTGTGGCAAAAGACGATTAACAATGAATATCAGGTTCTGATAGGAGCAAGATCGAGTATGTTTTTACCGATTCAAGATTTAGGTTTAATCATTGTGGATGAAGAACACGAAACTTCCTTAAAACAAAATGATTCAAAACCTAATTTTCATGCTCGTGATACAGCCTTAGTCTTAGCTAAACTGGAAGGCGCAAAAACTATTTTGGGGTCAGCTACACCTTCATTAGAAATGTATTTTGCAGCTAAACAAGGCAAAATTGGCTATGTAGAGTTATCACACAGATTTGGTGGAGTTCAGCCTCCTGTGATGGAAATTATTGACCTACGTCGCGCTCAGAAAATGAAAGAATTGAATGGCGATATTTCTATGCGTTTAGAAAATCAGATTCGCGATACTTTCAAGAATGATAAACAAGTAATTATATTTCAGAACCGACGTGGTTATGCTCCTGTTATGGAATGCAAAAGTTGTGGACATACGCCATATTGCCCCAACTGCGATGTTGCTTTAACTTATCATAGATTGTCTCATCAGCTTAAATGTCATTATTGTGGACACTCACAAGCGAAACCGAATAAATGTTATCAGTGTAAAAGTGTTGAGCTTGAAACAAAAGGGATTGGAACTGAGCAAATCGAAGAAGAATTATTGGGGATTTTTCCTAATAATAGTATTGCGCGAATGGATGTTGACAGTATGCGCAAGAAATTTGCCTTCGAAAAGTTAATAAAAGCTTTTGAAAATAGAGAAGTGGATATGCTGGTCGGAACACAAATGGTGACCAAAGGTTTAGACTTTGAGCATGTAAATTTGGTAGGAATTATTCGTGCGGATAGTTTACTAAATTTCCCTGATTTTAGAGCCCACGAAAGAGCTTTTCAACGTATTGTACAGGTGGCCGGCCGCGCTGGGAGACGTAAGGATAGAGGTTTGGTTTTAATTCAGGCATTTTCTGCTGATCATAAAATATTACAATATGCTTCTCAGTTTAAATATCATGAGATGGCACAGGAAATTTTGTACGAAAGACGTGATTTTTTATATCCACCATTTGTGAAAATGATTGAAATTACTTTTCGTCATAAAAATAGAGATAGATGCTACAAAACAGCTAAGTATTACGCAGAATCTCTTAGAAAATATTTTGATGAAAAAACTTTGTTGGGTCCAGAAGCTCCAAGTATCGCAAGAATGAATAACAATTATTATTTTAAAGTTTTAGTCAAAATTCTTCCAAATCAATCTGCGAAAAAAGTTAAGATTTTATTGAAAGATGCTTTAGAAAACTTGCATCAGGTGAAAACGTTTAGGTCTGTTAGAGTTGACTTTGATGTCGATCCTTACTAAAATTTTAAAATACAATGAAAAAATCCCGCTTTTTAGGCGGGATTTTTCTTTAAAGTTCTTTGATGTAGACCGTCTTTTTATTGACAAATGCTTTAATACCTTCTTCGGATAATTCTCTTCCATAGCCAGAAATCTTAGTGCCACCAAAAGGTAATCTTGGATCACTTTTCACTAAATCATTCACAAACACAGCTCCGTCTTCGAATAACGGAATTAAATTCTCAACTCGTTTTTTGTTTGTAGTAAATAAACTCACACCCAATCCATAATCAGAAGAATTAACCATTTCTAACACTTCTTCCTCATTCTCGAATGTGGAACAAGCTAGGAGAGGTCCAAAGGTTTCTTCTTTATAAATTTTCATATCTGATGTAACGTTTTTCACTAAAGTTGGCTCAAAATAAGCTTTATTATAATTCCCACCAATAACAACTTCAGCGCCTTTTTCGATTGCATCTTGTAACTGCTCATTTAAAGTCTCGGCAGCTTCTTTGCTTACCATGGTCCCAATGTAGGTTTCTTCGTCTAATGGATCGCCAGATTTAAGAGCAACTATTTTATGCGTTATTTTTTCTATAAATTCGTCTGCGATATTTTTATGAACAAAAAGTCTTTTTCCTGCTATGCAACTCTGTCCCGTGTTTTGGAATCTCGCGTGAACACAAGTGTTCAACGTAGCTTCTAAATCACAATCTTCAAAAACTACCAATGCATTATTTCCGCCTAACTCCAATAATGAAGGTTTGATTTCTTCGCTGGCAACTTTAGCCACAGCCGCACCTGCAGCATTACTTCCTGTAAGGGAAACAGCTTTAACTATAGGGTTTCTAATGATTTTTTCAACTTTATCGCTTTTGATAATTAAACTTTGAAAAACATCCTTGGGAAATCCAGCTTCAATAAAACTTTGCTCAATTCTTTTTGCAGATTCCATCACGTTGCTCGCGTGTTTTAATAAAGCCGTGTTTCCAGCACATAGACTTGGGACGGCAAATCTGAAAACTTGCCAAAAAGGATAATTCCAAGGCATTACAGCTAACAAAACCCCTAATGGATCATATCGAACATAAGATTCTTGCGCATCCGTAGAAACCTTATTTGCAGATAATTGTTTTTCTGCGTTTTCAGCATAATATCTACAAACCCATGCACATTTTTCAATTTCGGCAATTCCTTGAGAAATAGGCTTCCCAATTTCTAAAGTCATTACTTCAGCATATTTCGCTTTGTTTTTCTCTAGTACATCGGCTAAGGCAAGGAAGAGTTTTGCACGTTCTTCAAAACTTGTTTTTCGCCATTCTGTAAAAGCAGTTTGAGACTTATCAATTGCCTCTTCAATTTGTTTTACAGTGAATTCTTTGTGTTCAAAAACAACTTCTTGATTATATGGATTGATGGATTTCATGTTCAAAATATTTATTTAACAAGATACTAAAAACCTATAAGAACGAAGGAAAAGCCTATGTAAATCTTTACTTAAGATCGCTTGAGTTTAATCAAGACTTAATAGCATAAATTATTAATTAAAATAGGAGAGGTTTGAATTTTAGCTCATCCCAAAAGACTTCAGCTTAAGAATTGGATATTTAGCAAACATTTCGTCTACTAATTTGGGATTTAATTCTATGGCTTTAGTCAATGTCTGTGCTGCGGTGATATTATCATTTAACATAAACTGACAACAGCTCACTTGATAATATAATTCTGCGCGTTCAAACTTCTTTAAACCTCGGTTGGCAATTTCTATTGCACTTTGATATTCACCTAAAACAATCAATAACTCCGTAAAACCTAACCAGTTTAAAAAATGACTTGGTTCTAGCTTAATAATTTTCTCGTAATTGATTTCAGCTTCCTCGTATTTCCCCATTTGGATATTCAGATAAGCCAATCGTTTCCAATAATTAATCTGCATAGAATCAAGTTCTACAGCACGATTTAAATAATGAATTGACTCCTCAATGTTTCCAATAGATTCATAAATGTCAGCCGTTGCCGACCAAGCTTTATCTAATTGCGGATCCTCGTGAATAGCTTTGTGATAATAAGCTAAAGCTTTAAAAACATCATCAGTTTCTAAATAACACTTACCAATTTTCATTAAAGTAAAAGCAGGAGAATCATCTTCTTCCAAAGCTTCCAAATAAGTTTCAACAGCCTTAGGATAATCGTTTAATTCTTCATAACACAAGGCTAATTGCATTAAATTGTTAATCCCACTTGGATTGATACATACGGCATAATCAAAAGCTTCTGCAGCGTTTTGATAGTCTTTTAATTGCATATATTTTGAACCTAATTGATACCAAGCAAAGTCGGCATAAGGTCTTAAATCAATATATTGTTTTAGAAAATCTATACAATCTTTAGGACGACGAATTTCATCAAAACATTGAACACAAGCATAGAATGCGATTTCATCATCTAAATCTAAATCCAATGCGGCTTTGTAATGAAACAATGCTTGCCCAATTTCATTCAGGTTCATGTATTCAGCACCAAGACAATGGTTGATGTAATCTTCCTCCATGCCAAAATCCAACGCTTTTCGGTAAAAACCAATAGCGCGTCTGTGCTGACCCTTAATCGACCAATATTTAGCTTGAGCAATAATGAAATCTATTTCATTAGCCATTACATCCTTTAGCTCCTCGATTAATTCACCGGCTTCTTTTAGCATATCCACCTCTAGCATATACTCCAAGACTTTTACACGCATTTCTACGCTGCCTGGATGCAATTCTAGTGCATATTCTATCGCCTTATAAGCAAAGGGTAAATCACCTACATCTAAGTAATAGCCAATGATTTCGTTTAATTCTTCGCCATCGAAATAATAACGTTCATTCTCCTCCAGCATCTCTTCAAAGCGATTAATCAAATCGTTATTGAGCAAATCATCATTCATATGTTAAAGATAGAGGTTATTTAATAACCTTTAATCACTTGCAAAATTAGGTTATAAACAAATCTTAAACAATAATTTGGCTCATTTTGGGAATTTGTTTAACTTTTGATGCTCATCCTATTATAAAAAAAAATTCGACTTTAAATCCAACTATTCTAGATTCAAAATCGAATTTTAATTATTAATTGAAAGAAAATTCTATTTCGTAATACCTTCTAATTTAAATAAAAACGCGTGTTCTAGTGCAATTTCTTTTAAATAATCAAATCTACCAGAAGCTCCACCATGTCCGTATTCCATATCGGTTTTGAATAGAATTACATTTTTACTTGTGTTTAAATCTCTTAACCTCGCTACCCATTTGGCTGGTTCGAAATATTGAACTTGAGAGTCGTGTAAGCCCGTTGTAACCAACATATTTGGATAGTCTACTGCTTTTACATTTTCATAAGGTGAATAAGATTTCATGTAATGATAAGCCTCCTTAATATTTGGATTTCCCCATTCATCATATTCATTGGTTGTTAATGGAATCGTGGTATCTAACATTGTGTTAACCACGTCTACAAAGGGAACTTGAGCAATGATTCCATTCCATAAATCTGGACGCATGTTAGCAATAGCTCCAACTAACAATCCTCCGGCTGATCCACCTTGGGCGTAAAGATGTTCTTTAGTAGTGAAGTTTTCTTTAATTAAAAATTCTCCACAGTCGATGAAGTCAGTGAAAGTATTGATCTTTTTCATCAATTTTCCATCCTCATACCACTTTCTTCCCATTTCTTCGCCACCGCGAATATGTGCAATGGCAAATACAAATCCTCGGTCTAATAATGATAGTCGTGTCGTAGAAAAGGTCGCATCCATCGAGCTTCCGTAAGAGCCATAACCATATAAAACCAATGGATTTTTACCGTCTTTTTTGAGTCCTTTTTTGTAAACTAAAGAAATAGGGATTTGCGTTCCATCTTTTGCCGTTGCAAACAGTCGCTCAGAAATATAATTTTTCTTATCAAAGTCACCTAAAACTTCTTGTTGTTTCATTAAGGTTCTTTCTCCCGTTTGCATGTTTTCTTCGTAGATAGAAGCAGGCGTAACCATTGAAATATAGGCAAATCTTAAATTATCCGTAAAATATTCAGCATTTCCAGTTGGATAAACCACATAAGTTGGCTCATCGAATTGTAATTTCTTTTCTTGACCAGTTTCTCGGTTTTTAATTATTAATCTCGTCAGACCATTGAACCTTTCTGTAATCACTAAATAACGATTAAACTCATCAACACCTTCAATCAAAACATCTTCTCTATGTGGAATAACTTCCGTCCAATTTTCTACTTCTGTAGCATGTAAAGGGCATTCCATGAGTTTGAAATTAAGAGCGTCTTTGTTGGTTAGAATTAAAAACCTATCCTCTAATGGGACAATACTATAAAGAACATCTTTCATTCGAGGTTGAAAAACTTTAAACTCTCCTAAAGGTTGATTGGCATCTAAAAATCTTTCTTCTGAACTTGTGGTAGAAGACGAATAAATCATCAAATATTGCTGATTTTTAGATTTATAAACCCCGATATAGTTCGTATTATCTTCCTCTTTATAAACGACTACATCATTTTTTACGTCTGTATTAATCTCATGGCGCATAATTTTCTCACTTAACAGCGTTTTTGGATTATTGGCCGTATAAAAGAAGGTTTTATTATCATTCGCCCAAGCAGTTCCACCTGATGTGTTTTCAATTCCTTGATAAGTAATCTCACCGGTGGTTAAATCTTTTAAATATAATTTATACTGTCTCCTTGAAACATTATCCACCGCAAACAAAAGCAGATTATTGTTAGGACTAATATTAAATCCTCTCGCCGAATAATAAGAATAACCTTCTGCCATTTCATCTATATCCAACAGCACTTCCTCTGGTGCATCTAGTGAACCTTTTTTACGACAATATTTAAAATATTGCTTACCGTCGTCTGTGCGTGTATAGTAATAATATCCGTCGACAAACATAGGAACGCTTTCATCTTTTTCTTTGATTCTCGACTTCATTTCATTGAATAATTCCTCTTGGAATTTTTCTGTGTCGGCCATCATTTGGTCCACATAAGAGTTCTCTTGATTTAAATAATCAATGATTTCGGTGCTATCTTTCGTCTTTTTGAAAAATGCATTCATCCAATAATAAGGATCCTTAACTTTTTCGCCGTGAATATTTCTAATGTGTTCTTTTTGTTGAGCATCTGGTGCTACTACATCGGGCCACTTTTGTGCGTTCATAAATATAAAATTGAATGAAAATAAAATTAAAATTGAGAATTTCATAAGAGTAGAATTTTTCTCAAAATTAAATTAAATAACTAAGTTAGCGTACAACAAAAGAAAACATTTTGGAATATCAATTAGAGCATCAAGAAATTACCACTCAAAAGCATCCTTTAAGACTAAAACTATTGGTTGATAATTTACAAAGTCCAGCCAATTTTGGGATGATGACTCGTATGGCAGAAGCTTTGGGTGTAGAGGAGATTATCTTTTTAAGTGATGAATTTAGCGAGCTTACTTCCAAAATGAAAAGAAGCAGCCGTTCAGCTGAAAAGAATCTAAAGGTTCGATTTGCTCAAGATTTAATTTCTGAAATTCAAGTGTTAAAAAAAGAAGATTTTGAGATTATTGGGTTAGAATATACTTCTGAAAGTAAGGATATTACAAAATTGGAATTTACTCAAAAATCCAAAGCACTCATCTGTGGAAATGAAGCCTATGGTATTTCTCCAGAATTAATAAGAGAAAGTGATTATTGTGTTCATTTACCCATGTATGGTAAAAACACAAGTATGAATGTTGTGATGGCAACTTCAATTGCACTATGGGAATTGATTCATTAAGTTTAAAAACCATTATATTTACTAAGTATGAAAAATGAACAAAATTCGGTTATGAAGAAAATGGTTTTATCAGGAGGAACGGGATATTTAGGTGGTCTAATCCAAGAATATTTTAAAAATGAATATGAGATTTATATTCTCACACGTTCTGATAGAGAAAGCAAAGGAAATATTCATTTCGTACAATGGGATAGTAAGAATTTAGGTGATTGGACTAATGTATTAGAAAATGCAGATGTTCTGATTAACCTTGCGGGTATGAATATCAATACTCGTTTTACCGAAGAAAACAAAAAGAAACTACTTTCTTCTCGCATTAACAGTACGGAAGCTCTCGGTAAAGCTGTACAGCAATGCGAAAATCCCCCAAAGATGTGGCTGAATGCGTCTTCTGCAGCTATTTATGAGGAAAGTAAAGAGGTTGCAAGTACGGAGAATGATATTAGCAGAGGTGATGATTTTTTATCAATTCTAAGTCAGAAGTGGGAAGAAGCTTTCTATAAATATGCTAATGATAAAACTAAAAAAGCGGTCTTTAGGATTTCATTGATTTTAGGTGAAAGCGAAGAAAGTGCATTGCATATGCTTAAGAAGTTAGTAAAATTAGGTGGTGGAGGCGCTGCTGGTTCTGGAGAGCAAATGGTAAGTTGGATGGGTGAAAAAGATTTGCCAAGAGCTTTGGATTTTATCATTAAAAACGAACTAACGGGAGCTTTTAATTTTAGCAATGGAAATGCTTTGAGCAATGCTGATTTTATGCAAGAATTGAGAAATAAATATAAGATGCCAATTGGTTTGCCAGCCCCTGAATTTTTCATCAATATCGGAAGTAGAATAATTGGAACTTCACCAGATTTGGTTTTAAGAAGTCAAAATATTGCTCCAAAGAATTTAAAAGATGC